>JBJOHQ010000001.1:0-3051 GCA_046047595.1 Planctomycetota bacterium
CTGATGCGTCGCAGGCCTTCGCGTACGCCGCGTGATCGCCGAGTAGCTTCGGGTCGTTGAGTTTCGCTTCGAGCTCCGCGGCTTTCTTTTCAGCGACCGCGATGGCAGCTTCCATGCCATCAAACTCGCGTTGCTCGTTGTAGGTGAGTTTCTTCTTTGCGCTCGCGGGCGCGGAGGACGCCGAAGACGCCGAAGACGCCGAAGACGCACTAGACGCCGAGGAAGTCGTCGATGTAGCGGATGTCGATGTCGTCGATGTCGTTGCGGTCGTCGCGGTCGTCGCAGGTGCGCTGTTGCTCGCACGGCTCGCCAAGGCGGCTGCGGCTTCGAGACGCGCGGCGGCCGTTTCGAACTCCTCAAGTGCGCGCAGTGCCTGTGCGAGACTTGCGACCACGCGCGGAACGCCATCGGGCGCGCCGAGAACGACGATGCGCGACGCAAGGCTTTCAAGCATCGCGCGATCGTGGGTTACAAGCAATGTTGCGCCAGGGAACGACTCAATCGCGTCCTCAAGCACTTCGAGTGTTGGAATGTCGAGGTCGTTCGTCGGTTCGTCGAGGACGAGAACATCTGCGGTTTCAAGCATCATGCGCGCGACGTGCGCGCGCGCGAGTTCGCCGCCCGACAGCATCGAAACCGACTGGAGCAACTGTTCATCGCGGAAGAGAAATCGCCGCGACCAACTTTTCACGTGCATTTCCGAATCGCGGAAACGAACCTTCTCACCGAGCGGCGAAATCGCATCTTGTAAGAGCGCACCCTTTGGAAACTCCGCGCGCGTTTGCGACATCGTGACGATGCGCGGCGCAGGATCGGCGATGGTGATCTTGCCGGTGTCGGGCGCGAGTTCGCCCGTGAGAATGCGCAGAAGCGTCGTCTTTCCCGCGCCATTCGGGCCCATCAAGCCGATGCACTCGCCGGGTACCGCTTCAAGATCGAGATCTTTGAAGAGTAAGCGGCCGCCGAGCGACTTCGAGATATTCGAGGCAGCGATGAGTTTGCGTGTGCGTCGACCGGAAGCGGTGAAATCAATGCCAGCGTTCGCGGCGTTGGCGGCGGAGTTGCGCTCCGAAAGTTCCGCGAGCTCAGCGCGGCGCTCGGCACTATCTTGGATGCGCGATTCGCTCTTCGTGCGGCGCGCTTTCGCGCGGCGGCCGAGCCAGCGATCATCTTCGCGCACGGTGTTCGCGAGCGACTGCTGTGCCTTCGCCTGCATGTCGAGAAACTCATCGCGACGACGACGAAACTCGCTGTAGTTTCCGTCGACCGAAAGCGTTCCTTCGGGATAGGCGCGTGAGAGTTCGATGATGCGTGTCGCGCAGTTCTCGAGGAAGACGCGATCGTGCGTGACGAAAATCGCCGAGCGCGCGCGAAGATCGTGGCTGCCGCGGAGCAAAAACTCTTCCATCCAGCGCAGGCCTTCGACGTCAAGATGGTTCGTCGGCTCGTCCAAGAAGAGGAGATCCGGCGTGCCGCCAGCGGAGGCGAGCGCGCAGGCAAGCGAAAGCCGCTTTTTCCAGCCGCCAGAGAGCGTTTCAACCGCGACATCCATGCGCGCGTCGTCGAACCCGATCTTGCCGAGGATCACGGTCGCGAGCACTTCTGCTTCGTGGCGATCGCCGTGGCAATCGGCGCACGCGAGCGCTGCTTCGGTCGCGGCCGAGAGGGGCGTCGCGCCCGCCGTGAATTCATCGCGCTGAGGAACGTAGACCGCGATCGTTCCGCGCGGCGTGCGAATGACGCCGTCGTCGGCAAGTTCGCGTCCGCTCATGCCGCCCGCGCAACCGGAAGCGAGCATCCGCAACAGCGTCGACTTTCCCGCGCCGTTCGGCCCGATCATGCCGATCCGTTCGCCTTCGGCGATCGAGACGGAGACGCCGCGGAAGAGTTCACGGAGTCCGTGCGATTTCGAAAGGTCGGTGGCAGTGAGGAGCACGCGACCAAGTGTAGCGAAGACAGCACTTTAGAACACGTGCGTGCGAATCCGTTGAGTCGCGCGTGCAGGACAAATCTCTCTCGTCGTATGACGTCGTTGACAGAGTGCATGACACCGTCTCGTCATGCAAAGGGTTTCTTGATGTTTCTCTCGATCAGCCGTGTGGTCGCTGTCGGCGACCCGAAGAAGATCTTGGACGATGTTGCGACCAACACAGTACATCTCAGTTGTTTTGCGGTGCGTGCTCGCCTTTGCAACGATCTTCGGCGCATGGGGCGCCTTCACGGAGTCGGCCGTTGCGCAATGTGGCGTTGGATGGTCGCTTGCCGCTGGCAAGGGGCCGGGCTCCTACGAGATTTGTTATGACGAGGCTCGTGGGCGCACGGTGCTCTTCGCCGGAACGACGACGTATGAGTGGGATGGAGTTTCGTGGGAAACCGTCGCGATTTCGGGCCCACCTGATCGCGGTGCCGCTGCGATGGTGTACGACCCAATTGGAAAGCGATGCCTGCTCTTCGGTGGCTACTCGTCCGTCGGTGCGCGAAAGGATCTTTGGTCTTGGAACGGTGTGACATGGACGCAACTTGCGTCGGCTCCAGCAGAAGCTGCTGGACGTGGTGACTTTGCGATGGCGTTTGATCGAGGTCGAAATCGATTGGTTGTTCACGGTGGTTGGCCGGGAGGCGGACAACTTCTCACCGACACGCTCGAATGGGATCCCGCGAGCAACTCATGGCAACGATGGGCAACCAGCCCGATCGGCAACCGCTATGCGCATCGCATGGCGTACGACGAAGCGCGTGGCGAGATCATTCTGCACGGTGGGTACTACTTCACTAACAAGAACGACACGTGGCGCTGGAATGGAAGTTCGTGGTCGCTGGCTGGCACTTCGGGGCCTGCGCGTTACGTCTTCGGAATGACCTACGACAGTGGACGCGAGCAGATCATTCTCCACGGCGGCACCACATGCTGTGGTGAGGTCGAGTATCCGCAAACCTACACATGGAACGGAACGTCATGGTCGCTCTGCCCGGTGCAGGGGCCGGCGCGCGGGTACATGAACATCGCTTTCGATCGAAAGCGTGATGTCCTTGTACTTCCAGGTGGCATGG
>JBJOHQ010000002.1:0-7135 GCA_046047595.1 Planctomycetota bacterium
GCCATTGTGGAGGGGCCGATCGGCGCGGATGGTGATCCGATGTCGAAGATTGATCGGTTCGTTGCGAAGCTGCGATCGAAGGAAGGTCAGGATGTCGATGTGGCGGTGTTGCTGCTTTCGGCTGAGGACTTCACGCGCGAGACGAATGTGGAATCACTGCACCAGCACTACGTTGATTCGATGCGATCACTCGCAGGAGAGCGTCCGAACCTGCGCATCGTCCACAGCACGGTTCCACTCTCAGTGCCGGATCGTGGGATGTCGGCGCGGATAAAGAAGTTTGTCGGGCGCGGCGCAGATCAAATCAACGCGCAGCGCGGACGATTCAACGATTTGCTCCGCGCAGAATTTGGCCGCAAAGCCATCTTTGATATCGCGCATGCCGAGAGTGAAAGCATGGATGAACGAGCATGCAGCGTGCGTGTCGGTCACGTGCGTTGGCCTGCAATGGCTCCAGAACATGCCGATGACCGCGGCCACATCAACGATCAAGGTCGCATTGCAATCGCGCGGGAGTTTGTGACAGCATTGGCGAGACCGTGCGTCGAAATGCACGTTCCGAAGGAAGCAGAAGTGACGGTCGTTCCTGGCACGGGTGGAAGCGATTGACTTCGTCGCACTTCTGGCGGATCGCCGCAGATTTCGTCATGTTTTGATTGCCTGCGTATGGCTTTGATTCCTGGCGTTTGACTCTGCAGCAGGAGTCAACGGTTTCGCCGAGACAGATCGCGATCATCAATGCCCTGATCTGAGCCCGCAACGAATTCATCCATCATCGCGCGCGGTACGTGTTTTGATTGAACACGTACCGCGTGTTTTGCATCGCGGATTTCAAGGGCGCGTCGCTGATCTCTGCAGTTGTGAACTGCGAATTCATCCTTGTCGACTCTTCGCGTGGTGCTTTCTAGCGTTGCTGTCCGTCGTGATTACGGCGGTGTCGGACGCGGCTGACCCCGCCGAGTTGACATCGAGGGAATGTGGGTGCAGGAGAATTCGAAATGCGCAAGCGACCTGGTGTTTGGATGATCACACTCGCGGTGGCTGTGGCCGCACATGCGGGCGACCCCGCTCCGTTTACCCAGTGGCGACCGATCGCAACGAGCCGCGACTTGATTCCTGGCTCTGATGCGTACTTCTCAAGCTTCAATCAACCGTCCATCAATCACCACGGTGCGGTGGTCTTTCGAGCGCGCAGCCGTGGTCCGGGCGAGCCTGTGCGCGGCATTTTCATTCGCCGAATGGGTGCGCAGGATCAACCGATCGAAGCGATCGCGCTTCGAGGGACCGCGGTTCCTGATCCAAACAACACAGTGACGCCGCCCAAAGGCGGCGGTGGAGGAGGTGAGGGCGCTGTTGCTGGGGTGCCTGAGCCAGCGTTGACGAGTTTCAACGAGTTTCCTTCGATTCCGCGCATCGACGAGGGTTCAGAAGTGATCGCGATGCGTGGCGTTCACGGTCCGGTGTGGACGTACTTCCTCGAGGATGAAAGCGAAACGCGCGTAGGGACTGCAGGCATCTATGTACAGCGGCGCGGCGAGTTCTTCACCGCGTTTAGTTTGTTGGGTGCTGTCCTCGATCCCGAAACGGGCGATCCCGTGTTTCCTCACTTTTCGGTGCCGGGAATGCCCGAGGGCACGCGCTTCGATCAGTTTCCGGGGTCACCCGCGATCGCAGATGGACGTTGGGTGTTGACGAAGGGCAACTTCACAGATCCAACGACGTCAGAGGGGAAAACGGGCATTTATGCGCGGGATTTGGATGTGTTCTACGCGCCGCTTGTTCGAATCGCGTCATCGGACACGATCATTCCAGGGCAAGCACCGCTCGCGGGAGGTGTCGCGGGCAAGGAGCCAATTCGTTTCGGCGCAACCGCGCCGCCATCCGCGGCCGACGAACTTGTGGCGTTCCTCGGTGTCGACAACGAGGAGTCGCCGACGCTCGGTGGCATCTATGTCGCGCCGATCGCGAACGATCCTGAGTTGACTCCGATCGTTTCCATTGGAGATCAAGTACCCGGTGAAGTTGATGGAGTTGGGTTTACGCGTCTTGGTGAAGCGCTCTCGTTTGACGGGCGATTCATCGCGTTTTGGGGCGGTTGGGGCGAAGCCGTCCGCGAGATCGAACTCGCTTGTCCTACCGATGGAAACCCTGACATCATCGCGTGGTGCAACGAACAGCATCCCAAGGGCTACATCGCAGAAGTGCCCGTCGAACAAGGCGTGTTCGTGCACGACCTTTCGAACGGCGTGACCACGATGGTTGCGCGCACCGGAACTGACAAAGGCGACTTCACCGATTTTGTTTTCTGGGGTTTCAGCGGCCGAGCACCAGGAACGGGTGGCGGTGGTGAGGGAGGTGAAATTGAGGATGTCGCAGTTGAAGAAGAAGGTGAGCTCGCGCGGTGGCGAAGTGCAACGTTCATCGCGGTGGCGAATGATCGCGATCATGGCGGAACGGGCTCGGGTTACCGCGTGGCATTCAAGGCGCGCCGCGGTGAAACCGATGGGATTTTCTCGGCATTTGGCCCGACCGATCCTGTCGTTGCGGAGTTGGTTTCCGTTGGATCGCCGGCGTCGCTCATCGATGCGGGCGCCACATCGGAATCTGTCGTCACTGCGGTGGCGATTGAACGCGAAGCGATGCGCGATGGTTGGATCGTGATTGGAATTTCGACGGAAGACCCGAAGTCGAAGGAAGGGGCCGCGGGAATCTTCGCGCTCGGCCCAAGCATTGCGGGGAGTGACGCGAACGGCGATGGACGGAGTGACATTGTCTGGCATCAAGGTACGAACGGTCGGATGGCTGCGTGGACGATGAATGGTCTCGTGCGCGAATCGACCGGAATGCTCACGCGCGATGCTGCGGCTGGTACTGACGCGCTCGCACTTGGCGATCTTGATGGTGACCGTCGACTCGACATCGTCTGGCGCGATCAATCATCGGGTGCGTTCTCAGCGTGGTTCATGAATGGATTCGCAGTCTCACAGGCCACCGAGCTTTCGGGCCCCATCGGTGCACGATGGTCTCTCGTTGCAGTTGCCGATCTCGATGATGACGCTCGTGATGACCTCATCTTCCTGCAACGGGAGACGGGCGAGGTTCGTGCGTGGATCATGGACGGCGCAACGCGTGTCGAAACAGGTGTCATCGGTTTGGCCTCGGGCATGGAGTTCCTTGGCGCGGGCGACCTTGATGCGGATGGCGCATCCGATCTCCTTTGGCGTGACGAGAGTGGCGCTGTGCACGTCTGGTTCATGCAGGGGCTGATTCTCCGATTGGATGCGGTTGTCTCGATCGCCAATGCAATCAGCGCGAACTGGAAGGTTGTTGCAGTCACCGATCTCGATGGGGATCAGCGAGCCGACGTGTTGTGGCGTCATCAAACGCGCGGCGATGTCGTCGGTTGGTTGATGGCGGGTGCGGTGCGTCGGGCTTCAGCGACGATTGCATCGGGCATCGCGTCGCGTTGGAACGTCATCGACTCGTCTGATTTCAATGGCGATGGCCGCGGGGACATCTTGTGGCGCGACTCGATCACTGGCGATGTCCACGGTTGGTTGATGTCGGGACTGAGTCGCTTGGCGAGCGGTTTCATTCGGAACGCATCGAAGGAGTGGCACAATGTTCCGTCGGATGTTCCATGAGCATGTTCCATGACATGTTTCATGACATGTTTCACGAGTGCGAACTCTTAAGTGGAGTTTCGTGAAGACGCGCTCTATCACGGCGCGTAAAGCAACTCACGAATCGGATCGACCTGCGCCGCGCAATGGATGCGTTTCCAAAAGAGCGGGGTACGCATTGCTGCGGATACTCGGAGTTCTTTCGAGTATCCGCGCACCGTTTCATTCGCCTGCGCGATTTGCCGCCGAAACGGAGGTGTGCGCCGTTTCGGCCGCGAAGCGGTTCTGTCGAGTCAGACTCCGCCTCGCTCGCAGCAAGTTTCACGAATTGGGCCTCGTGTATACTTCGAACTCAATCGAACAGCGATGAGTTCTACGCGTTGTTTGCTCGCGTCTTTCCGTGGGCGACATGCTGAGCCAGCCGCGACTTCGATGTCAATGTGTAGGATTCGCGCAAGTTCTTTCCGTTGGTTGCTACTCGTCGATTCTTTGTTACTCGTTCTTTCTCCGCTTCTCGTCGTTTCGCTTTTATCTCGCCATGCCGTTTGAACTTCGCATTCCTCGAGCCATTGACGCGCTGCCGCGCGTGGTGAAACAGTGCGCGATGGGAGTGTGGGACGCGATGATTGCGGCAGCCGCCGTGATCGCCTCCGTCGCGCTCCGGCTTGAATCGCTGAATCCTTTCACGCAGTTGACGCTCCTGCACGTTGTGTTGTTTGCAATCATCGTGCCGCCGGTCTTTCACTGGTGTGGGCTCTATCGAGAGATCACGCGCTACATCGGGCCGCGCTACGCGTGGCTGCTCGCGAAGGGAACATTGATTGCGACGGCGCTCTTCGCGATCGCACTCTTCTTGAGTTCGGCTCGTGGGGAAGGCATGCCGCGCTCTGCGATTCCGATTGCGGGCATGATCTTGTTCGGTGGCGCTGGTGCGGTGCGGCTTGGTGTTCGCCACATTCTTGTGCGTGCGGCGGTGCGTCCGAGGCGGGTTGCGATCTACGGAGCAGGCGATGTTGGCGCGGGCCTGATTGCTGCGCTCGGTCACGATCGAAAGTCCGAAGTTGTCGCGTTTCTCGATGACAATCCGGCGTTGATCGGACGAACGATTCGTGGCGTGCGTGTCTACGGCACAGATTCCATGGAGCGCCTTTTCGGCGAACTCAGTGTTGAATCATTGCTTGTCGCTTTGGCGCCGAGTGCGCGTGAGCGACGTCGCAGCGTGCTTGAGCGCGCTGCAGCGTTTGGCGTTCGCGTGCTGTCCGTCCCAACGATTGCGGAAATCGACGACGGCCGTGTGCGCGTCGATCAACTGCGCGCAATTGCGATCGAGGACCTCTTAGGGCGCGCGTCAGTTCCGCCGAGCGCCGAACTTCTCGCCAAAAATGTGCGTGGCAAGTGTGTGCTCGTCACGGGTGCAGGTGGTTCGATCGGGAGCGAGTTGTGCCGACAAGTGCTTGCGCTCGGTCCGCGCGAACTCGTACTCGTTGACAACAGCGAGTTCAATCTCTTCCAAGTTGATGCAGAGCTCGCGCGCATGGCGCAACTCTCGGCGCCTGGAAGTGCACGGCCGACGATTCGTCGACATCTCGCGAGTGTGACCGATGCGGTGCGGATCGACCAGATTCTGGCAAAGCATCGGCCAGAGACGATTTATCACGCGGCGGCGTACAAGCACGTGCCGATCGTGGAGGACAATGAACCCGAAGGTGCGGAGGTAAACGTCCTCGGCACATATCGGGTTGCGGAAGCCGCGCTTCGTCATGGTGTGCGAGACTTCGTGCTTGTTTCAACCGACAAGGCGGTGCGGCCCACAAGTGTGATGGGCGCGACGAAGCGTCTTGCGGAAATTGTGCTGCAGTCGATGCAGGAAGAGTTTGGACGCGGAACGATTTGTTTCACGATGGTGCGCTTCGGCAACGTGCTCGCTTCGAGTGGAAGCGTTGTTCCGATCTTTGAGCAGCAGATCGCGCACGGCGGCCCCGTGACCGTGACGCATCCTGATGTCACGCGCTACTTCATGACGATTCCGGAAGCGGTGCAGCTGATTCTCCAAGCAGGTGCGCTCGGCGAAGGTGGCGAGGTGTTTGTGCTCGACATGGGCGAGCCAGTGCGCATCGATGATCTTGCGCGCAACATGATTCGGCTCGCTGGTCGTACCGTGCGTGATGCAGGCCGCCCCGATGGTGACATCGAGATCGTGTACACCGGACTTCGCCCCGGCGAGAAGATGTTTGAAGAGCTCGTGATTGGCGCCGATCTTGAGCCGACGTCGCATCCCGCGATTCTTCGCGCGCGCGAGGGGTTTGATCGTTGGGCGCATGTCGAGCGTCAACTCTCGCGCCTTGAGGCGGTTGTTTCACAGCACGATGCGAAGGGTGTGCGTGCGGTGCTTGCGCAGCCCGCGCGAGTTCATAGCCGCGTTGATCCGCCAGTCGCGTGAGTCGGCGTGCATGCGGCCGAATGTGCGAGTCGCGAGAGAATCGCGCTTATTGCACGGACGCCGCTGTGGTCGAATTCATGTTGGACATGCGCGGTTCGCGTCCAGCGCCGAGGAGCGCCGCAGTCAGCGCGAGCATGAGATAGAGCCCGATGATCGCACTGCCCGCGTAGGTGCCGTCCATCTGCGCATAGATCGCGACAGGGAGGGCGGTCGTGGCGAACACGGCGAGATACGCACCAGAAACAGCGAGATGTGGCCATCCCCGTCGGATGAGCCGTTGATACGCATGCGTTCGATGCGCGCGCGCTGGATGCTCGCGGCGCCACAGGCGAATCGCGAGAGTCGTTGTCGTATCGGCGACGAAAACGGCAGGAAGCGCGAGTGCGGCGAGCGGCGACAGTCCGCGGCCAGCCGCAAGCGACACCAGCGTGAAGGCGATGAGGAGTCCAAGCGCGCCGCTGCCCGCGTCGCCCATGAAGATGCGCCAGCGCGAGATGTTGACAACTCCAAACGCGCCAACGGCCGCTGCGCACGCCAATGCGAAGGCGCGGAGCGCGTTGCTCTCCGCGCGAAGTGAGGATGATTCGCCAACGGAAGCAGCAGTCTCGACGGGAAGCACCGCGGGGAGAAACGCTGCCGCCGCGAGTATCGTCGCGCCGCCGAGTGCCGCGAGTCCGTCGATACCGTCGACAAAGTTGACGAGGTTGACCATCCATGCACTCGCGACCGCAAGGAGCAACACGCCAGCGACAGGCACGATCGGATGTGCTGTGATTTCTGGCGGAAGCCACGCAGCACTTCCGAATGTAGCGGCGAAAACCGCGGCGGCCGAACCAGAGAGATGAAACGCAAGGCGCGTTGCGGCTCCGACATGGCGGCGATCATCGATGAAACCGATGAATGCGATCGCGAGGAGTCCAGCGAACGTCGCCCACATGACTGGCTGCAGCGCACCGCGCGTGATGAGCAGGAGCAACGCGAGGGCGCACGCAGCGACAAAGACAACGCCGCCACCGCGCGGCACGGGGGTGTCGTGAGAACTGCGCTCGTTGGGATGATCGAGCATCGCCGC
>JBJOHQ010000003.1:0-11318 GCA_046047595.1 Planctomycetota bacterium
TCATCGTTGGATCAGGGTTCGCAACCTGCGACCAACTGTTGAAGCCGTAGTGGAGTTTCACCGTCGTCGCGCCAGCAAGCGGTCGCCCCGCGGGGTTGTACGAAATCGTGGCGTTCGCGCCGGCAACAAGCGGATTCGGCGTGACCGTGACAGCGTCCGCGCCGCCGCCACTTCCACCTCCACCGCCGCCCGAGCCCGCACCGTCACCAACCCACACATGTTGAATCGCGCTCTTCCGCACGTTGCCGCGCGCGTCCACCGCTTCGACGTAGTAATCGACAAGCTTTGAACGCACACCAACGATGTCCGCGTACCACTGGTCCGCGATCGCGGCGGGCATCTCGAAGAAATTGATTGAGCCGTTGTTGTAGATGTTGCCGGCGGGGAACGCGCGGCGCGTCATCGCGATCGACTGCCACGCGCCGACGCCTGTGCCGTCCGCGTAGAGTTCGTTCGCGTTGTCGGCGAGCGGATTCTGTCCATCGTCATCGAGGCGATACTTCAGCGTGACCGTCTGCGTGCCCGAGACATCGTGCACAAACGTCCACACTTTGAAATCGCCGTTCGACTGGTACTGCTGATAGCCGTACATCGGGCCGAAATTCGTCGAGCCGGGATTCCACGGGAAGCGCTGCGGTGCCCACACGGTCGGACCAGTCTGATCGGCGGTGCCCGCGCCGATCACGGCGTTCGCTTCAGCAATCGCTTCGTTGCACGCGACGGTGGGCTTCACTTCCATGTCGAGGCTTGTGCCGTAGTACATGTAGCCCGAGTTCAAACTGCCGAGGAAGAAGTGCCACGCGCGCTCGCTCGCACGGCTCGATGCATTCGGCGACATGATCTGCGCCGTGCGCACGGGAAGACCTTGGCCCGCGTGAATCTGCTCGGCGGTCGACACGTAGTTCTGCGCGGCGGTGATGACCGCCCAATTGCGCACGTCTTCGGCCCATCCGCTCGCGATATCGATCACGCCATTCGCGAGCACCGGCGGCCAATTCCAGTTGAGGAATTGCGGTGCGCCGAAGTCGCCGTCGGCGTTCACCCATGCGCCATCTTCAACATGCACGACATCGCCCGCGGGAACCGGGTGATCGTTCAGATACTTCTGGACAACCGTCGACTTGTACCCTTGGCCTTCCGCAGTCGAGACGAAATTCGGCACGGCCTCCATGTAGTACGAGTAGCCGCCGCCCCAGGCGTTGTCGCCATCGTGCGCGAGTACAACGAGCATCGGACGACTCGGGTTGTTGTAGGGTTCGAGTGCGCCGAGTTCGCCGACGCTCATCGGGTTGTAGCCATCGAGCCAACCGAGATGCTGCGAGCAAGGAACAACCGTGACGAAACTCTCGACGCCCGTTTCGGGGTTCACGTACTTCGCGCGATGCGGCGTAAACGCAAACGGCACGGCCTCGGCGGGGCCGCAGCCGCGCGAGATCGAAATGCGTCGGTAGTTCGTCTGCGCCGGGTTCAGTTGATCGGCCTTGTTCGGCGGATCGCAGTTGATGCCGCCCGAGCCGTAGACGACGGGGAAATCAGCGCACGCACGCGAGATTTTCTCGCCGGACACAAACGTCCAATCGATGCCCGCTTCCGCGAGATACGGAATGATGCGCGTCGAAAACGCCATTTCGCTTGGGAAGAATCCCTTCGAAATCGCAGGTGTCGCGCCCCACGCTTGTGGGTAGATCTCCTTGTAGATCGCGAGTTCCTTGCGAATCGCGTCGCCGTCGATCAACGGCAGCAACGCGTGGTGGAAGGAGAACATCACGACATCCATGCGCGGAAAGTCGGCGCTCGGTGTATTCGTCTGCCAGTTGCGCGACTCGCGCCACGGCGAATACCACGTTGGCGAATAGCCGAGTTGTCCGCCTGCTTCGGCGAACGATTGAATGTTCGCGATGAGTCCGCCAGAGAACGAGACTTGCGCGCCCGCTTCGCTTGCCCACGAAATCGAGCTCACGCAGTCGCGCGGTCGGTACTGGTACGCGGCCACGCGATCGTCGATGCCGAAGATCATGCGGAGGTCGTTCTCAGGGTTCGTAGCGCCCGCGTCTTTGCGCAGAATCGATTGCCACGCGCGCTCGTACTTTTGGGTTCCCGCCTGACGGTCGGGCCAGTAGATCGGCTGCTCGAGATGCCAGAGGTAGGTGAAGTGCGTCTTCTCGGCGAGCGCGGGCGACGCGGTGAACGCAGCGAACGCCGCGGAAAGTACAGCGAGAGTGACAGCGCGAGGTTCCATTCGGAGCATGGGCGGAGTGTGCGGGAAACTCGGCGAAAAGCAAAGCCGCCGCCCAATTTGGACGGCGGCACTCGCAAAATGTAACGAAATGGGACCTCAATCGAAGCGCTCAGTTCGGGCACGGCCCCCAGGCGCCGAGAACCGCACCGAGGTCGCCGCCGTTGACGACTCCGTCGCCATCAATGTCGGCGGCCGCCCAAGAACTGCCCCACGAACCGAGCACGGCTCCGAGATCACCACCGTCGACCTGTCCGTCACCGTTGATGTCGCCTTGGCACGGAGTTCCACATGGGCGCTCGCACTCAAATGCGGCAGCGCTGTCGCTGTTCGCGCTTGGAACGCTGACGAACGCATCATTGGTGAAGTAGTTCGGTGCGGTGGCTTTCGGACATGCAGGATTCGCGGGTGCGAGCGGGCAGTTCCACGCGCCGTCGCAACCGGAACCAGCGAACGTCACCACGCTGACGTTGTCGATGTCAACGTAGGCGCCGAAGGCGTAGCCCGCTTCGGCGAGGACTGACGACAGCAAGGTGAAGCGGACTTCAACGGTGTCGTTCGCCACAGCGCTGCGTGCGTAACCAATGCGCGCGCGTCGCCAACCTGAGTCCGCGGATCCGTCGTGATAAATCTCGAGCACTGCTTCGCCGGCGCCGGGCGCGCCGATGATTCGTGCATCGAGCACGGCGTAATCGCTCGCGCAGCCGAGAATGCAACCAACCGAATCAAGTGCGCTTTTGATGCGGTAATCAAAGGAGAATTCGAGATAGTCGCCATTCGCGATGGGAATGTCGCGTTGAAACAGTGAAACCAGTCCCTGCACAAATCCAGGGCTCGTTTCGCCAGACTTCGGATCGGGTGGACATGGGAAACTGGTCGAGCATTGATTCAAACCCGACACGGTGGAAACGTAGATCGGTGAAAGTCGCGCGTGTCCCGCGCGACCGTCAGCGATCGCTTGCACAGAGGCAACGCCACACTGATTGGTGCCACCTGGTGCGCGGTAGAACTCTCGCTGCCACGCGGTGCTGCTTCCTTCGAATCCAGGATCAACGACGCCGTTGGGGGAATCGACGGCGTTGGCCGCGCCTGCCGCAATCGCGGTGGCCAGGCAGGCGGCGAGTACGGGCGTGCGCATCAAGCGCGACGCTGATGGAACTACAGTGAAAAACGGTGTCAGCTGGGTCATCGCATCTCCTTTGTTGGGACAGTTTCGAAACGCGGAATACGCAGCGTGTTCTCACGGCCCGATCACGCGGCGCGATTGTCAGTCGCGAGCCATCGTGTTCAAGAGAGTTCTCTTGGGTTTCTCGCAGTTTGGTTCTTTCGCGCTACGCTGCCGCGCATGACGCACTTCGCATTCATCGCGCCAGTCACTGCGCCATTCCTTGCGCCAGCTCTTGCGCCAGCTCTTGCGCCAGCTCTTGCCCCAGCTCTTGTCTGGTTCAGCGCGCTCGCGACACAAACGACGGTCGCGCCGCAACTTGTGCCGCCGGCCGAAACGCCTGACGTAAAGCCCGCCGCGCCCGTGCAATTCACGCCGCCCGCGGGTGAAGCGACGCCCCAAAAGCCGCTGTACGCGCCGAAGTCGTACGACGCGAAGTTCGCGAAAGCGGCGCCGAAACTCGACGGGAAACTTGACGACGCTGCATGGGCGTTGGCGCCATGGACCGATGAATTCCTCGACATTCAGGGGCCTGCGCTCCCAGCGCCGCGCTACAAGACGCGCGCGAAGATGCTCTGGGACAACGAGTACTTCTACATTGCGGCCGAACTGAAAGACCCGCACGTTTGGGCCACGCTCAAGAAGCACGACGACATCGTGTTCCGCGACAACGACTTCGAGGTTTTCATCGATCCCGATGGCGACACGCGCGAGTACTACGAACTCGAAGTGAACGTTTACGGCACGATTTTCGATCTCTTTTTGTACCGACGCTACAAGGAAGACGGACCCGCGGAGCACGGTTGGAATGCGGAAGGATTGAAGACCGCGATCGCCGTGCAGGGCAGCGTTGATGATCCGACCGATACCGACACGGGTTGGACGCTCGAGTGGGCGATTCCGTGGAGTGCGTTCAAGCCGCCCGCGTGGGACAAGCCTGGATTTGGCGAGAAAGAACGCAACGCTGCGGTTCCGAAAGACGGCGAAACGTGGCGCGTGAATTTCTCGCGCGTGCAATGGCAACACAATTGGGAGGGGAGAACCGCGCCAAAAACAGCGGAAAAACCCATCAATGATCACTTCAAGCAAGAGCCGCCTGCAGCGCAGGAAAGCGCGAAGCCGCGCTACGAGAAGATCGCTGGAAAGCCAGAAGACAACTGGGTGTGGACACCGCAATGGCAGATCGACATGCACGACCCGCGTTGGTGGGGATACGTGAAGTTTGTGCGGTGAGAGCCGCATGTTGACGGTGCACGGCGCAATCGAGAAACGCAACGCCGCGCGCGTCTCGGTTGAGCCGATGGACGCGCGCGGCGTTCTCTGAAAACTCTCTCATCGATGTCGAGAGGTCGTCGTCGGGGTGATGTCGCGAAACTCTCGCGGCAAACTTCCGCGACTCTCTCGAGTCCATTCACGGTGAAGCGGACGGACAACTCAATCTGGGCATTCTCCCCACGAACCAAGGAGAATGCCGAGGTCTGCGCCGTTGACCACACCATCGCCGTTGAGGTCTGGCGACTGTTGGCTCGCACTCGTCGAAGAGATGCGGCCCCAAGCGCCGAGCAGAACGCCCAAGTCCGCTCCATTGACCATGCCGTCGAAATTGAGATCGTTCACGCAGCACGAAAGACGGCCGTCGTCAAGTGCGCAAACAATGGGAGATGCGAGATCAGCCAACCCTGCGCTTGAGGTAAGCCCTGTTTCGCGCACATCGAAATTAGGGTTTCCGCTAGGCACGCACGGCAGCGGGTTTGAACCGATGCAAGGCGAAGTCACAGCCCCAACGAAGGGCACGAGTTCGACATGATCGATATCGAGAATCGCTGGGAAAAGTCCTCTTCCTCCAAGCGACCCACTCCCCTGTCTCGAATTGAGTGTGAGTTGAAAGCGTACCTCCAGGAGCGAGTCGGCCCGTGCACGTTGGAACGGGAGATCGACTCGCGCCCATTCGTTCTCGCTGAACTGTCCTGCTTCAAGATCACTGAGATTGAAGGAGAACGTGTGCACGAACGGTTCGCTGGATGGAAGAAGATCACCGCCGTGTTCAAACACGGTCACCGAGAAGATCTCATAGTCGGTACATGGAATGCACTTCACCTCGTCGAGGAGATCCACGCGGAAGTCGAATTGCAGCGCGATGTTTGGACAGTCTCGAACTTTGATGTACTTCTGAGAGAGTATGGACGGATATGGCGAGTCTTGTCCATCACAAGATGTCGAATTGGCGCAAGACTGGTACTGCGGAAGAAGCCGTGCGTATGCGCGATGTTCCCCGTTGGCCTCTTGCACCACCTCGATTGGGTCCTCACAGGTTGAGACCCAGCGTTCCATGCGCCACGCGGCGGAGGCGCTGGAGGCGGCGAGATCGAAGCTTGGATTTTGAACGCCGATGTAGGGGTCTTCGTATGAACCGTCCGACGCGGTCGCAAGCGCGGGGCTGAGGAGTGCAAGGGCGGTGAACGAACAGGCAACGGCGCGCATTCTTCCGCGCGTCGCGCTCAGACAATGAAAGTGCTGCATGGGAAATTGCCTCAATTGCGTTGATGCAATCGGTCGCACGGATCCTGTTTGGGTCGCATTGGTCGCGCAGCTTCGTACGTCCCCCCCTCGTCATTGGGACGTTGCCGATCGAATCGAGAAACGACCGCGCTACGTGTTCGGTGAATATGGGTTCACCCAATCGCGAAGAAACATTCGAGATTGCCTGATGTCTCGAGGTCCGTGAAACACAGTGCGCCAACGGCGTCGATGGAATCTCTGATTCCCTTTCGGGTGCGAGCGACATCGTTCAAAAACAGACGTATGTTCTCGGGATGGAACGCTCGTCGGTCACCCGAACCACTCGCTCAGCTGCTTCGAGAATCTTCGAAGAGATCGGCCTTTCGCCGCAGCATGGAAATCTCTTTCATGAGACTGCGGAGCGATTGCTGCATGCAGCAGAACTTGTCGGTCTCCGACATCATCAGCAGATCATTCTCGCTCAGCCGAAGAGTGAAGTGATGGTGCAGTTTCCAGTGCAGATGGACGACGGGCGACATCGGCTCTTCAAGGGATATCGCGTGCAGCATTCGAATGCGCTCGGACCGTTCCTCGGCGGCGTGCGATTTGCGCCGCAGTTGGCGCTCGATACGGTGAAGGGTCATGCGGTGCTTGCGACGTTGCGTGCGTCGCTTGTTCGAGCGCCGTTTGGTGGCTCGTTCGGCGGTGTCAAGGTGCATCCGCCGGAGCTTTCACAAGGCGAGTTGATGCGTGTGACACGTCGCTATTGCAGTGCGATCAGCCACCAACTCGGTCCGGCGTATGACATCGTGGCACCTGATGCGGGCACCGACGCGCAAGTCATGGCGTGGTTCTTCGACACGCTCGCGCAGACGACTCCGGAGCCGTCGCGACAAGACCAATCGCGCACCGTCATGGGAAAGCCGGCAGAACTCGGCGGACTCGGTTCGCGGGGTCGGTCGCTCGCGCTCGGTGTGTTGACGGTGCTCGACGAATTGCTTGGAGACTCGATGCTCGAACTCGAAACCGCACGCGTTGCGGTTGTTGGGTTTGGACATGCTGGCGCGGCGACCGCGCGTGCACTCGCTGGGCGTGGAGCACGCGTGACCGCCGTGCTCACTTCAGGGACCGCGCTCTATGAGCCGAGCGGGATCGATGTCGCGGCGCTTGCGCAACATCGTGTGCACACAGGCGGCATCGATGGTTTCGATGGCGCGACAACCGTGATGGAGCGAGACTTCTGGGAAGCGCCTGCGGAGATTGTCGTGGTGTGTGCTGGCGACGGTGTGCTTGATGCATCTCGTGCAGCGCAGTGTCGTGCGCGACTCGTCGTTGAAGTGGGTGGCGCGAATATCACGGCCGATGCGGAAGAAGTGTTGGTACGCCAGGGAATCGATGTTGTGCCCGACATTCTCGCGGGCGCAGGTGTCGAAGTGGCGAGCATGCTTGAGTGGCAGGAGATTCGCCGCGAACCGACGTTCCGCAAGGACGAGATCGAGACGCATGTTCGAAGGCAGATGACACTCGCCGCGCGCCGTGTTCGCGTGGCGCGGATGAAGTATGAGTGCGACTTGCGTACTGCAGCAACGTGCGTCGGACTCGAGCGCATCGGTCGCGTCTATGACTTGCGCGGCGTGTTTCCGTAATTGAGCGCTCGTGATTGAGCGCTCGCAACCTGCTTCGCAACTTGCTCGCTCTGGCCGGCTCCCCTCGGAGTGAATCCTCGGGGGCCGAGGTGGGTGCGCTCTCGCTCGCTCTGGCCGGCCTCGCCGCGAGTGAATCGCGGCGGGCCGAGATGTGCGCGCTCTGGCGTGGATCGCGCCAAAGGGAGCCGCCGCAGCGGCGACCGCGACAAGTTTGAGCGCAAGCTGCAGCCACTACCTCCCGCTGCGCAGGAGGTAGTGCCACACGATACGACGGTCGACTCCCGTATCCGTTTCTCAGGCTTCGCTGCGCTCCGCCTTCGTGCGTGCTGTCGAGCCCGCCGCTCCGCGCTCGCGACCTGCTCCCCACTCCCGCGGTGACAATCCCAACGCACAAATGCACAAAGGCACAAAGGCACAAAGGCACAAAGGCCCGACCTTGCGGTCGGGCCTTTGGTCATCTTTCTATGTGTACTCCGCCCGAACTTAGCGGCGGCGACGGCGGCCACCAACAGCGGCCGCGAGACCCGCGAGCGCGATGGCGCCTGGCGCTGGAACCGTCGCGAACTGCATGTTGTCGACGGTTGGGTACACCGTGCCACCTGGCTGCGTCGCTTGGATCTGCAGACCGGTGATGAGCGCACCCGTCGAGTAGAAGCCCGTGTAGGCCGTCTGCGAATTGATGTATCCGATGTACGACGTACCGTCGTTCAGCGTGAGGTAGACGAATGCTGGGACAACGTTGAAGTTGATGTCGGTTGCGAAGAAGTTGCCCGCGACGCCGTCAACGCCTGCGCCGAAGTCGAAGCTCAGCGTGGTCGGATTGTTCGTGGAGAACATCCCCGACTGCACGTAGATTCCGCCCACAGCGTCGGCAGTCCAGTTCACTGGGCCGGTCGTGCCGGAGTACGGGCTCGCGTACAAACCATCAGCGATGCCGTTGAAGGTCTCGGTGAAGATCGTCGAGCCAGCGAAGACGGAGTAGCCTTCCCACACGGCCTGTTGGGTAAACGTAATGATCGCGGCGCTCGCGGACGACACCGCGCTGGCACCAAGGACAACGCTGCTCAAAACAGCGAAGTTGCGCATCGACTTCATGAAACACTCCCGGAAAGGGGCCGGTTGGACGCCGGCTGGACAGGACAAGACAAGACAGGACCCGGAATTCAGACTGCACAGCGTTGGACGCGCCGTACAGAATGCCACACCACCACAGCCTCGCTCGCAGTCACCTGCTTGCGATTGCCGTCCGATTCCGAAGTGATTTTCTGCTTAGCGCACCATGGACCTGGTGCCTAGGCCAAAAACGACAGCGGATCTCGAAACGCTGCGGATACAGCGCTCCCAAGATCCCTACTCCATGTCCGAAGATGTCGCGACTTTGGCCACATGCAAATGATTCATGCACAAAAACGTGAGTTTGCGCTTGCTTCACAAACACTTGGCCGAGCCACCATTTGCTGGCGCGGACGCGCAACGACGTAAACACCTTTCCTTCAGAAGGTTGTGCTGATTGCGAGCGCGTGCTCCAACTGCGCAACGTAGAGCTCATGGTCAACCAGCACGCCGCCAAATTGCGCCATGTGCGCGTTCTCTTCTTGGCTATCGAGCAATTGATACCCCCCCGCCGCGAGCCGCCGATCGAGTTCCAAGAGGCAGAGTTTCGAGGCATTCGCGCCGCCAACCTCGACACGGGTGAACATGCTCTCGCCAAAGAATGCTGCGCCAATCGACACGCCGTAGAGCCCGCCAACGAGAACGCCGCCAAGCCACGCTTCGACCGAGTGCGCGTACCCCGCGCGGTGAAGCTCTGTGTAGACGTCGATCATGCGCGGCGTGATCCAGCAGAGGTTCTCGTCGCCGCGGTCTTGGGCGCAGAACTCCATCACCCGCCGAAACGCCGTGTCGACGCGCAATTCAAACGGGCGCTTTCGCGCCAACCGCGCAAGCGATCGCGGCACATGCAAGTTCCCAATCGGCAGCAGAAATCGCGGATCACTCGTGATCCACTGAATGGCGCCGTCCTCATCGCCCATCGGAAAGTAACCACTCGCGTACGCCTCAAGAAGCGTTTCGACATCGAACCGACGGGCTGGGCCAAGGTGGTAATACAACTCTCTGCTCACTTCGCCCGCGACAACACGCGCACTTGTGCGAACTGCCGATGCCCTTCCGGCCCCGAGTGGAAGCCGTAGCCCGATTCCTTCGCGCCGACCCACGGGCAGCCATCCGCGCCGCCGCATCCTTGGTTGATACCAACCATGCCAGCGTGAATGCGCGCAGCGACATCTTCAGCCCGCGCAAGGTCGCGGCCGAAAACCGCGGCACCGAGCCCGAACGGCGTGTCGTTTGCGAGGCGCAACGCTTCGTCGACCGTGCGGAACGCCTGCACACACGCGACCGGCCCGAACGTCTCCTCGCGCATGACATCCATCGCGTGCGTGACGTCCGCAAGGATCGTCGGTGCCACGAAGTTGCCTTCGCGTGGTTCGCCGCCTGCGATCAGCGTCGCGCCCGCGGCAACCGCGGCATCGATCTGCGCCACGACTTTCGCCTTCTGCCGCGCCGACACCATCGGGCCGACATTGACGCCCTCGTCGCGCGGATTCCCCTGCTTCAACGCACGCGTCCGCTCGGCCATTTTTCGCAGGAATTCCTCGCGAATCGCTGCGTCGACGTAGATTCGTTCGGTGCTCACGCAAACTTGCCCCGCGTTGCGGAAACTGTTGCGCACCGCGAAGGCAGCCGCCGCGTCGAGGTCGGCATCGTCGAGGACAACAAGCGGATCTTTGCCGCCGAGTTCAAGGATCACGCGCTTCAGGCCTGGCCCCGCGTCGGCGAGAATGCGCTTGCCTGTTTCGCGCGAACCGGTGAAGACGATGAGATCGACGTCTGCGAGGACAAGCGCGCGCCCCTGCGTCCCGTCGCCGAAGACCGGCGTGAGCACGCCCGTTGGAAGGAATTCGTTGAGGATCTTCGCGTACTCGCAGGCGACGAGCGTGGTCTCTTCGCTCGGCTTGAGAAGCACCGTGTTGCCTGCAACGAGCGCGGGCAACACCGACTGATGCGGCATCAGAATCGGGAAGTTCCACGGCGCGATCGCGGCGCAAACGCCAAGCGGCGCGTAACGCAGAACACTCCGAACCCGCGCGTCTTCGCGCACGGTGTCGGCGAGCGCCGCGACGATTTCGTCGAGTTCACCCACAAAACCGTCGGCGCAGTAGTTCGCCTCGCCGATCGCCTCAGGAAGCGGCTTCCCCATCTCGCGCGATGCGAGTTCGCCAAGTCGCCGCGCTTCCGCCTTCAATCGCGCCGCTGCCGGACGCAACACGTCCGCGCGCTCCGCGTGGGTCAGCGCGCCCCAACCTCGCTGCGCCTCGCGCGCTTGGTGCACGAGCCGCGGGATCGCATCCACTGGCGTGAGCGGCACACTGCCCACGGCTTCGCCGGTCGCGGGATCGAAGGACACGAGTTGCGGTGGGTTCGCAGGAGGCACGTTGGAGGCGGATGACGGCTGCATGGGCGGAGCGTATCGGAGCGGGCGCCGCATCTTGCAGGCGCTCGCGCATCGTTTGCATCCGCAGAGAATTCTCGGACACCAATCTTCGCGCTCCTTCAACCTCGGCGTTGAACGCGCTGCGCTCTTCGGTTACTCTTCCCGACCCTCCCGAGATGGGCCGTCGAGGACTGCGCACGCGCGCTGGCCTCGCATGGAGCACCAAAGCGGCCTCGCCGGTGCCCCAGCCTTGGAGGAAAGGCCGCGCGCAGGAATCTC
>JBJOHQ010000004.1:0-2592 GCA_046047595.1 Planctomycetota bacterium
CGCGGCAAATGTCCCGCGCCGAACTCCGCGCACGTTCGGACATCGATCACAGTCACGGCGTCGCGCATCACGAGTTCATGGACGTGCACCGGCGAAATGTCGTCAACGCCGCTTGTTGCAAACGAACCCGTCGCGAGGCGCGAGACGTTTGTCGGTTCGATGAAACCCTCGATCGCTGCGGGCGCGATACCGACGCGAAGGAGTACACGCGCGATCTCAGGGACAATCTTCGCGGCCGCGATCAGGACAACTTGGTCTTCGTCGTCGAGATAGTTGGCGACCGTTGGTCCGAACGAACGTTCAAACGGCGCGCTGATGGAGTACGGCAATCGTGCGTCGAGATAATCGTTCCAGGGTCGCGTGTCGATCACGGTGAAGCGCGGATCTTGGCAACAGTTCGCAAACTCGTCGGAGGTGAGTTCGCGCACCGCAGGCGGCGCCGAAAGCGCGCGTCCACCGTGTTCGTTGAGTCGTTTGACGCGCGCGAAGTAAGGTGGTGGCGTCGTGGTGCCATCCATGACCGCGCCGTCGAAGTCGCCGTTGGCAGCATGTGCGCGCATGGCGCGATTGATGACGCGTTCGATCCCAATCGTCGTTGCGGGCAGATTGCAAATCTGTGTTCCGCACGCGCTCCCCGCGCCGTGACCTGGAAGCACTTGCGTTTCAGCAGGAAGATCATCAAGCCCCGCGATCGAGGCGCGCATCGAATCAATCGCTTCACGGAGCGAAAGGCCGTCGGTTGCGAATGCGCCGAGATCGGGTCGCCCGACGTCGCCCGCAAACAGAAAGTCGCCTGAGAAGAGAAGGTGCGAGCGGCCGTGCGGTGCGGCAAGTTCGAACGAAAGGCTCTCGCGCGTGTGACCTGGCGTATGACGCGCCGTGAATGCGAGCTTTCCAACCGTGAACTGTCCGCCGGCTTGCAAGCGAGTGACGTGGGCGTTCGGCGCGAGGGTTGCGGTTGCGAGCCACGCGGGGGCGGGGCCTTCCGCGGAGAGATACGCCGCAACGGGGTAATGCGTCACGAATCCTTCGATGCCGCTGACGAAGTCGGCGTGCACATGCGTCTCGGCGACGGCAACGATGCGGTGGCCCGATTCCGCGGCGAGCGCGACGTACCGATCGATATCACAGGCGGGATCGATGACGATCGCCTCGTGGGTTTCGTCGCAGCCGACGATGTACGAAGCCTGCGCGAGCGATGAATCGAAGACACGCCGAAGAAGCATGCGCGAAGTCTACCGTTCGCGCGGTCGAGCGCAGGGGTCCTGATTTTCAGGGCGAGTACAGTCCCCGCGTGTCCACCGAAAGCCCGCTCAAACAGAATCGCTCTGCTACCGCCGCGCTGAAGCGTGCGGAGTCCGTCTTCGCGAACGAAACCGGCCCCGTCGACGACCGCTTTCTTGCGTCGTTGGCGCGGCTCCTCCACGAAGCGGGAGCGCCGTCGCACCGCATTGAATCGATCGTGAGTGGCTGCGCAGATCGCTTGGGAATCAAGGCCTCGATTTTCTCGCTCCCGACGTGGATTTCGATCAGCGTTGATGACGGCACTCAGCAGCGAACCTCGAATTTTCGCGTGGATCCTGGTTCGCCCAAAATGGCGTTGCTTGAAGAGACATACCGCGTTGCTGATCGGGTTGCGGCGGGCGAACTCGACGCGCCCCGTGGTCTCGCGGCATTGCGTGAGGGATACGAGCGCCTCTGGCGGCCGCCGTCGATTGCGATGACCGTGGGCTACGCGCTCTTCAGTGCGGCGGCAGCGCGGCTTCTCGGCGGCACCGTCGACGACATGATCGTGGCGCTCCCCGTGGGATTCTGCGTAGGTCTTTCGCTCCGGCTCTCCGCAGGTCGGCGTGAACGCGAACTACTCTCAGAGTTTGGCGGCGCGTTCTTTGCCACGCTGTTTGCGGCGCTCGGGGTGCTGATTGCGGCGAAGGCAAACATCGAAGCGAACATCGCGACGGTCGCGCTCGCGGGAATCGTCACGTTGCTTCCGGGCCTTGCGCTGACAACCGCGATGAGTGAACTCTCCGCGCGCAATCTCGCCTCGGGGAGTGCGCGCTTGATGGGTGCGGTGACATCGCTTGTCGTCATCGCGATGGGCGTCGCGGTGGGTGAAGCAACGGTGCAGTCTCTCGGGCTTGGCGCACTGAGTGAACAGCAAATGACCGTCGCTGGCGCACTCAACTTCGATATCGCAACGTTGACCGCGCTCGTCCTCGGCGCACTCGGAATTGCGATCGCGTTCCACGCGCGGCCCGCGCGATTTTGGCTCGTGCTCGCGGCGTGTGTTCTTGGTTACATCGCAGCGCGCGTCACGCGAACGACGTTCGATGGAGCGCTCGCGCCGGTCGCCGCCGCTGCGTTCATCGGGATCGCCGGCAACGTCTATTCATGGCTGCGTCGACGTCCGACGGGAACAGTCGTGCTCCCTGCGATCGCGTTGCTTCTTCCAGGAAGCATCGGCTTTCGCGGCATGCGCAATCTCATCTCGCGCGACACCAGCGACACGCTCGCGGGACTCGATACGTTCACGCATGCACTCGTGATCGCAGCATCAATCGCCGCAGGACTCTTGATCGCGAACGCGCTTGT
>JBJOHQ010000005.1:0-4257 GCA_046047595.1 Planctomycetota bacterium
TCAAGCGCAAAAGGAGTTTGCGCTTCTTGTTACCATCCGACGTTCCATGGGACTTCTTGCCAATCTTCTCACACTGCACCGCGTTGACGCTCAAGTCCGCGCACTCCGTACTCGCGTTGACAGCGCCAAGATCTACTTCAACGCGCAAGAGAAGCAACTCGCGCTTCTCGAAAAGCAGCGCGTCGATCTTGAGACGCAACTGAAGCAACTCAAGGCCGTCGTCCACAGCCTCGAAACGGATCAGGCTTCGGCGCAGGAGCGCATCGATAAGCTCCGCTCTGAACTCAACACGTCGACCAACGACAAGCAGTACAAGGCCATCCTCAACGAATTGAAGGTCTTGGAAAATCAGAAGGATGACACCGTCAAGCGCGCGGTCGAAGAGATGACGCGCATCGAAGAAACGCAGAAGCGGATTGAGTTGCATGCAGCAACCACGGCGGAGCGTTCGAAGGTGCGCGAACTCGCGAAGGCGAAACTCGATGAGTGCATGAAGGATGTTGGCGAGCGCCTCGCGGAACTCGAAGCCGAGCGCGCACGCGCGGCCGATTTGATCCCCGATCGTGAGCGCAAGATCTTCGATCGCGTTGCTGAAGAAACCGAAGGCGAAGCAATGGCCGACATCACGATCGTCAGCCTTCGCCACCGCGAGTTCGCTTGCGGCGCATGCAACATTGAAGTGCCATTTGAAACGTACGCGAAGCTCTCGTCGGCCGCGGATGCGGTCGTGCAGTGCAAGGCGTGCACCCGCATCCTCTACTTGAGCGAAGAGACGCGCGGCGCTTCGAACGAAGAGAAGGCGGAGAAGCCAAAGAAGACCCGTGCAACCGCGAGTGCCGTCGCGAGCAGCGGCGCCGACCTCGACCCGAACTCACCGGAAGCGATCGCACGCGACAAGGCGAAGTTTGAGAAGACGCGCAAGCTCTGACGCGAATTCGCAAAGTCCCCGCAATGCACGCGCCGCACGCGCGCCGCACCAACTTCAACAAAGACCCGATCCGCCAGTTCACGCTGGCGGATTTTCTTTCGTGGATCTTCTTTCGTGGACTTTCTTTCGACGCGCGGCTCTCACCGTCGCACACGAACTACGCGGCCCGCGGTGGTCGGTCCGATCTCGACGGGCTCGCCACGCAGCCTTTCTCCCGCGAACCACACGCGCCCACCGACGATTTCGCTCGCATTCCCGAGACCGAATCGCGCGATCGGCTCACACTGCGATTGGTAACTGCGTGTTGGCGAAACAACGCGACGCTGCGTCACCTGCTTGCCGTCGATCACCACATCAATCTCAACTTCCGCCCCAAGAGCTCCCGCGCCCTCCGGCACGATCGCGATCCAGCCGTGTTTTGTCGCCTGATCGTTGCGAAGGACGCGCGCGGGTCCATCAAGGTCGATGAGGACGAGATCCGTGTCGCCGTCGTTGTCGAGATCCCCCGCCGCGAGCCCGCGACCGACCGCAGGCTTTGCGAGATCGCCGAGCGTCGACTCGGGTGCTTCGACAAAGAGCGGCACGGAGTTGCCGCCGCGGTTCATGAAAAGTTGGCCGCGCTGCGCGTAGGTCTGGCTCGGGGCAACGCGTGCAATGTCGGGCTCGAGATGGCCGTTCGCCTGCACGATGTCCTCATTACCGTCGAGGTCGAGATCCGCAAAGAGAAGGCCGAAGGTGAGATAGCGCCGCGTGGGTGCGCCGAATCCCTGGCCGAGCGACTCGTCGGCAAACGAAGGCTTGCCGAATGGATCGCTGTAGAAGTTCGAGACGTAGAGCGAACTCGGCTCGTTCGCGAAGTTGCCGACCGCAACCGCGAGACTCATGTCGTTGCGCGGCCACGCGACGTCGATACCCATCGCACCCGTCGCTGCGCCGTCGCGGTCGAACGCGAAACCCGATTCAACGGCGATGTTCGTGAAACGCGGCGTGCCGTCGGCTGCGGGGCCAAGGTTCCGTAGAAGAAACTTCGGCGTTTTGTCGTTCGCGACGAGGATGTCGGTGCGGCCGTCGCGATCAGCATCAACGAAGACAAGTCCGAGCGCCTTCGCGTAGGGCTCGCCAGTCACGGGGTTTTTCACACCGACGCCCGACTCAGCCGTCGCGTTGCGGAGCGTGCCGCGCCCGTCATTGAGAAGGAGCGTAAGCATGGTGCCTTCGAAACCAGTCGGCGGGCCGTACGCACGACCAATTCCGTCGAGCGTGAAGTTCACGCTGCGATCAATCGCAGGCGACCATGTCACGTAGTTTGCAACCACGACATCAAGATCGCCGTCGTTGTCGGCATCGAGCATGCCTGCGGAAGTGCCCCACTCGTTCTCGTTCGGTGCGGCGGCTGCAGCAAACTTGATTGCCCCCGATGCGTGCGCCCCATCTTCCGGGGTTCGATTGAGAAGGACGCGGTCTTGCCCAACACACGCGATGTAGAGATCGACGCGGCCGTCGCCATCAAGATCACCCGCCGCGAGCCCATTCGCAAATGTTCCAGGCACGAGCGCCTCGTCGCCACTCCCACGCTCAAATCGGATCGCGCCCGAAGGCTCGGTGCGGTTCAGGTAGATCCTCACTCCGCCGCGGTTCGCGTCGGGGTCATCCGTCGATGGCTCCAAGGGCTCGCCTTGTGTGAACACCATGTCAAGTCGCGCGTCGTGATCGAGATCGACGAGCGCCACGCCACCCGCGAGGCATTCAGGCAGCAACTTGCCGCCGCGCGCGCCTGATTCATGCACGAAATCAACGCCTGCAGTTGCGGCGACATCAGTGAAAGCCACGCCGATCGGTGGCGCGATCGCTTCCGCAGGCGAAGGCGCCGGCGGCGCGACGACAGCGCCGGAGCCCGCATCAGGCACTGGTTTCTTTCGCAACAAGAGAAACATCGTGATCGCGATCGCGATGCATGCAACCACGACAATGGAGCGCCAAAATCCCTGCGCGACGAGTCGGTCGTCTCCTGCGATCTCGCTTTCGTTCGACGGCATGACGCGACTTTACCCGATCACCGTTCGCCGCATCTTGACGTAGTCCCAGACGACAAAGCGATCGAGTTCTTCGCCGCCCGCGAAGAGCACGCGTCCGCCCGTGCGTTCCGCGAGACGATGCGCGAACTGCACGTCGTCTTCGGTTTGCGACCAACTCGGCAAAAGGAAAATGTTGACGACGATGCCCTCGCGACGGCAACGCTCGGCCTCGCGCATCGTTTCTGCTTCGGTGCGCGGATCGGGCGGGTAGAGCATGAAGAGATCGCTTCCCTCGAAGTGCGCAGTTGGCAGGCCGTCGGTGAGAAGGAAGATTTGGCGATTCGGCGTGTCTTGCGCCGACAGCACTTGCCGCGCAATTGCGAGCGCGCGCTGAATGTTCGTGAAGTGCAACGGCAGATCGAGCTCGCCGATTTCAGGGTCCGACATATCTGCGCGCAAGCGCACGACTGGGTCGTTGATCGAAACGGGCTTCGGCAGCATCTCGACGATCTCGCCCGCTGGACGAAGTTTCGCGAGCGTGTACATCTCGATCGCTTGCAGGAAATCGCCGGGATACTCGCTGCGAATGAGCGCGTCGAGCGCAAGCGCCATCTTCTTGCACGCGATGTACTGGCCGCCGTAACGCATCGAACCCGACATATCGAGGATGAGCGCCGTCGCACACTTCGGCGTGCGGCGCGTGCGATGAACGACGAGATCCTCGCCCGCGGGGCGCGCACTGCCCGTGCGGGCCACGGCGTTGAGGATCGACTGCGGCATGTCGAGATTCGCGGGCGAATCGCCGAATTCGTACGCGCGTGTCGACGGGAGTTCAATCGCACCGTCGCGTGACAGCACACCATCGTGGCGACCACGGCGCGCGTCGGCGAGTTCGCTGAAGATCGTCGCCAACAAGCGCTTTTGATAGGTGCGAAGCGCGCGCGGTGACGAGCGATAGCCCTCTGGGCTGCGCTCAAGCCCTGCTTCTTCCGCCATCTTTCGCAGGAGTTCGTTCACCTGCCGCTGCACGCGTTCGAGATCGGCAAGCTGCTCCTCGCTCGCAAATTCGCGCAGCGCAGACATGTCGATGATCGCGGGCTTCGCATTCTTGAGCGCTTCTTCGATTTGCTTGAGGAGCCGCTCGATTCGGTCGAGTTCGCCTTTGACTTCGATCGCTTGCGCGACTGTCATCTCCTCGCGCCCCGTGAATGCGTACTTCGACGCGAGCTGCTCGACCGTGAAGCGCTCGCGAAGCCTTGCGATCGCGCGCATCAGCGATTGCGAGAGCGGTGAAGCATCGGGGACGCGACGATG
>JBJOHQ010000006.1:0-10878 GCA_046047595.1 Planctomycetota bacterium
TCGGGCTGGGGAACCACGGTCGAGGAGCGCTCGTCGCTTCCCACCGTCGATGTGAACCGCGACGGCGAAGTCAACGAACTCGACCTTGCCGAGGTGCTGGCACACTGGGGCATCTGCACGCCGTGAGGTCGAGGTCGCGACAGCGACTTCACCGCTCGCTCTCAGCGAACGAGTTCGCGGCCTCCAGCGAGTCCGTCAGCCGAACTCCGCGTGCATCGCCGTGAGGGGTGCAGACGGGGACCCGCATGGGAATAAGCGAGGAAACGAAGGCGATCTGGGATAAGCATCGCGTTTGAGGGTCCCAGATTGACCAGATCGCGCTGCTGGTCCGACCCGCGGTACGGCGCGCGGTACGGCCCGCGGTACGGCGCGCGGTACGGCCCGCGGGACGGCTTGCGTGCCTGTCTCTGATTGGACCTTCACTTCGGGTGACGCGATCAGCGGCCTCACGAACGACGAGACACGGCGCATACGGAGTTACTCTCAGAACATTGCGCCCTCGACGGACAGATGTCCGTTCGTTCGATTCGACTTCGGCGTTTGGGATCTGCAAGAAACTTGCTCGTCTTCCCTCATCGCGTCTTCCCTCATCGCGCTTTCCCTCATCGCGCTCCGACGAGTGCACCGCGCGTGCCCTTCGAGGCACGACGATGAGCATCGCTTTCCGTGAAGCGCCGGTCTGGGCGCGCGCTCGCCGCGAGGGAGAACCGAGCCGCGCTTGACGCGGGTGTGCACGGCGGTGCGAGCGAGAGTCGCAAGTGACAGCAGGTCCGCCCCGCGACGGTCGAAAGGTCCCACCGATTTGATAGAAGTGCGCTAGCGTCGACGACGGTTCCATCCGAACGCGAGTAGCGTCGCGCACACGATGGTTCCAGGCGCTGGCACGGCGTTACCGAATCGCAGCGCAAAATCGAATGAGCCTTCGCTCCCTGGATACACGAGGCAATTGATCACGAAGTCAAATCGATAGAGATGCGAGTCGAGAAGCACCATGGACTGCTGCGGCGGGATGAGGCCGTTGAAGTTGCCAACGAGCGAGTCGCCTGCCGAGATGTCGTAGAGAGCCCCTTCGAAGTCGACGAAAAGTGTTGTAGCGTCGTCCGTGACCCAGAAAAAATCAGCTGGCTGAATTGTCGGGCTGAAAAAAGTAACCGAACAAGAGGCCACCATGTTCGTCGGATGCGACCCCGTTCTCCACGGCATGCCAGGACCGCCGTCACCATAGACGGAGATGCTGTCATCGAGCAGCGACATTCCAACATGCGCGCTGGATCCGACCGGTTGGACCGTCGCGGCGTAAGAGCGCGTGATGTTGGGTGTGCCCGCCTCGTCGATGTCACGCTGCGCAAAAGAGTCGCCAGTCTGCGCGGTGAGGATGCCATTCACCTTGACGTAGATCACCGACGCGCTCGCCGTGCTCGCGAAAGCCGCGACGGCAACGCTCGCGAGTCCGAGCATCGAGTTTCGCATGGGCGGGATCGAAAGGGGGCCTCGGCAGAAGAGGCACTTCAAACCGAGGATCGCGTGATCGGCGGGCGATTCGTTTCTTGATTGCATGTCGGCGAGAACTCCAGAAAAACTTGGCTAGGGAGGGAACAGGCCGCGGTAAACATCGCCGAGGGAGCGATGGTCTTCAACGATGGTTGTATCACAGGCAGGGACTGATTCGAAATCGAATCACGTCGAGGGAGGCGTCTCTCGTTGTACTCAAGCCGCGCGCCGCTGCCGCGAAACGCTCCAGGTCGATGCAATCAGGGACAGTCAATCGGGGAGTCAATCGGGGAGTCAATCGGGGACACGCGTCAGAATTGGGTGCCTAGTCCCGACGGATCGCCTTCGAGGCGGGCGTTGCTTCGCTTTCGAACGCTTTGGATACGATCGCTACCTAGTCGATGGTGCAGGGAAAGGATCGTTTGCTTGGTCCCTTGACGGGGACAGAGATTTCGCCCCGACTTTCTTACGGCGGGTTGCCCCTCGCTGCACCGCTGTCCGGTTGCCTCCGACGATGCGCGGCCGAGTCCGGGATCACTCGCGGCGGTGTTTGGCCCGGAATCGGGGGAAGATCAGTGATTCCTTGGCGAGAGGGCGGGTCCCGTCGATCTGTGACCAGGGCGAACTTGGCGTGACCCCCTGAGATCGTTGGGTCTCTCATTCGCCGTCGTTCCGATCCCCCCCTGATCTCGGAGAGCCGTGAACCCGTTCAGAGAGCCCGCGAGAGCGGGGCGCCGATTCGTTGGTTCCCGACAGGCCGGATCAGGCCCTTCCGCGATCTCCACAAACGCGGAAGCGCGCAACCCACGCCACACCCAAGCAGGGGGTTTCGCCTGGATCAGCCTATAAACAAACCGGTCGGCCTCGTTTGAGGCCGACCGGTTGAACTCCCCGAACTGGACTCGAACCAGTGACATGCGAGTTAACAGCTCGCCGCTCTACCAACTGAGCTATCGGGGAATAGCTTTGGGGACGGAGAGGATACCGTCCGCCACGCGATCGTCAAGCGGCTCGCACGACTTGAGTTTTCAACCACCGATTCGGGCGGAAGGTCGACGAAGTTGGCTCCTTCGACTCGGCCCGGCCCATCGGTTCACGGGGCTCGACCAAAGATGAGCGCAATTTGCACATCGCCGAGGTTGCGTGAGAGAAGGGGAGATCTCTAGTCTGCCCCGATGCAACACGCGCCAAACGACCCCTCGCGCCGTTCCTTCACCGCCCTCACAGGCCTCGCCGCGCTCGGAGGCGCCCTCGGCATCTCCCCACGATTCGCACAAGCGCAAGCCAACGCATCCGCACCAGCGCAGGCCGCCGCAACGCGCCCTGCCCGCGCGCTTCGCTTTGCACACTTCACCGACCTCCACATCACGCCCGATCGCCCAAGCGAGCCCGGCATGAAGAAAGCGTTTGAGACCGCGCAGGCCGACGGCATCGAGATGATCCTGACCGGCGGCGACCTCATCATGGATTCGTTCGCGACGAAGCGCGAGCAAGTCGATCGCGAGTGGGCACTCCTCCACAAAATCTTCGCGGAACACTGCAAGGTTCCCGTCGAACACTGCCTCGGCAACCACGACATCTTTGGCTTCTGCCTTTCGAAGGCAGGGCTCACAGGCGATGAAACCGACTTCGGCTACGCACGCGCGCTCGCCGAACTCAAACTCGCCGCGCGTTGGCGGAGCTTCGATCGCAACGGTTGGCACTTCATCGTGCTGTCGTCGGTCGAGCGCGATCCGAAGGACGAGTGCGGCTATCTCGCGTATCTCAACGACGAGCAGCGCGCGTGGCTTGAGGCGGATCTCGCTGCCACGAAGTTGCCGACCGTCGTCGTTTCGCACGTCCCGATCGTGACGGTCACGCCCGCGGTGCGCGGCGGAGAAACCGAGCGGAAGAACGATCAAACCGTGATTTCGGGCGGACTCGTGCACCTCGACGCACCGACCGTGCACGGTGTTTTCCGCAAGGCTGGGAATGTGAAACTCGTACTCTCGGGGCACACGCATCTCATCGATCGCTGCGAGGCCGACGGCGTGACGTATTGCTGCAGCGGCGCGGTTTGCGGCGGTTGGTGGAAGCCGACGAAGACCTATTGCGCGCCGACCTACGCGCTCATCGATCTCAACACCGATGGCTCGTTCGACTATTCAATCAAGCCGACGGGTTGGACGAATCCGTAATCGCAACGCGTGCGAGCTCGGAGCACGTTACGTCGCGGTGATTCACGTGGCGGTGAATCACCGCGAAGCGATTCACTTCGACGCGCGCACAACTTCCACCGACAGCACGCCCTCGATCGCCGAGAGGCGCGCGATGAGTTGGTCTGCGGCCGCTTCGCCACCGAGTTCAACTTCGTAACTGCGTTCGATCGCCGCGCCTGCGCGAACGCTCTCGATACCGAGGAGCGATTTCTCGGGGCATGCAGCGTTGAGTTCCGAGAGCAACGTTTCGCGGTGGGCGAAGTCATGCGCGACGCGAATCTTCAATCGAAACGCGCCACCTTGGAGCGCGTAGAACGCAGGCGTCCCCGAACCGAAGAGTTTCGCCGCAGCCGCGATGAACGGCAGCGCCATCGCGGGAAGCAGGGTGTAGCCAGCACCGACGGCGAGGCCGATCGCAACGGCGCAAATGACAAACGCCGTGTCGCGCGTGTCCTCAACCACCGTGCGGAAACGCACGATTGAGAGCGCTCCGACGATGCTAAACGCGCGCGCAATGTTGTCGCCGATCACGATCGTCGTCACGCTCAGGAGCAGCGTGAGAAGGACGAGCGTCGAAACGAATCGCGCATCCGCCGATCGCCCGCGCGTCCATCGATAGACAAGCGAAACGATGAAACCGAAGATCAGCGCGAGGAAAAGCCGAGTCAGCGCGACTTCGGCGGTGATGCTCGGGTCGCTTGCAGAAGGCTGAGAAAGCCAATCGCTCATGAGAGTTTGCTCGTCGTTCGCTTACTTCGCCGCGCCGGATGGCGAGGTCGTTGGAGGCTTGGGTTGGTTGTTCGCAGGACGTGTTCCGTCGTTCGTGCCAGCGCTTGTGCCAGCGTTCGTGCCTACGTTTGTGGTCGGAGTTGAAGCTCGATACGCGGAAAGATACTTCGAACGTTTCTCAAAGAACTGTCGCAGACTCCCGCTCGCTTCCGGTGATGTATCGCGCTCGAAGGTCTCGGTCGAGAACGCTTTGCGCGTGTCTTTCGCAACGCGCGACGCGATGGTGTCGTGCAAGCGTGCGACGAACGGACCCATTTTCTCCCACGTCATTTCCTGTCCGAGTGCGCGCACGTAGCCGAGGTAGCGCTCGCGCAGCGCAGGGACTTGCAACAGGCGGCTGCGCAGCGGTTTCGTCGCGTCGGACATCCCCGTGAGCGGATCGAGTTCGGTCAACGCTCCGCCGCCGCCGCCCATGCCACCCATGCCGCCGCCCATGCCTCCACGCGCGCCATTTTGCCCCACGCGTTGCTCGCGCGGTGCCGATGGCGGTTCGCTTTGCGGCGACGACGCATCCTGTTGGATCGCCACGTCACGCACGGCGCCACGAACTGCTCCAGGTGCGACACGCGCGTTGGGTTCCATCTGCGCATTGGGCGGGGGAGGTGCACCCTCTGCAGGATCCGCTGGCCGCGGACGCATGCCTCGACCAGGACGACCTTCGCGCGGCGCGCCTTCGCCACCCGGCGGGCCGAATCCGTCGGGAGGACCGAATCCGTCGGGAGAACCGAATCCGTCGGGAGGACCGAAGCCGCCCGGCCGACCCCCACCCGGTCGACCGCCTCCAGGTCCACCGTGCGACGCCTTGAACGCCTCATTCATGTCGTGCGGAACGATGTGGAAAACGCCTTTCGGATCGCGATAGAGCGAGTAGTCGCTCGCGCGCGTCCAGTAGCCATCGGAGTTCGCGCTCGCGATATCAAGTGCGAGAAACCAGAGCGCGCCGTCGATGTCAAGCATCGGTTTCAGCGCTTCCTCCAGTTGATCGATCGGCGTCTCACTCAACGTCTTCGTGAGGAGGACGAGTGCCTTCCAATCTTCCTCGCGATCCTTCGTCTTGATCTCGTAGCGCTCGCGATACGCGGCGAGATCTTCACCGCGATAGTCAAGGCCACCCGTCGCGCGCGGCGAGCCAAGCACCTTCCATCGCGCGCCGTCGCCTTTGAACTCCGGCCAATGCTCGCGCAGGAAAACCTTGTTGAACTGTTCGACGTTCACGAAGACGCCCCACGACTCGCCGTTTACAACAACTTCGACGAAGTTCGCCTTCGGTGCTGGAATGTGCGGCGCTGCGAGATGCGCATAAAGAATCGACGACATAAACGACGCGTCGCCATTCGCGTTGAGAAAGTTCAGCGTGTTTTGCCCGTACAAACGCGCTTTCGGATCGGTGTGATCGACCGCGATGTTGAACGAGCGCTTCGAGCCGCGCGGCACCATCATGTAGCTCGATGCGCCGCGGAAATGGACGCCAACGCCTTCGATCACCTTGCCATCGACGGTCATCCGCGCGGGCACATCGGCGTCGGTGTTGTGGAAGAGTTCGAGTTCTTCCTCCCAATTCGGCACATCGAAATCGATGAAGACCGTGCGCACGACGTTGGTCGCGAAGAGCGGCGCATCGGGGTAACTCGTGACATCCTTCGGCGAGACTTTTGGCCCCGGGGTTTTCAGCGCGGCATTTCCGCCCGGTCCGCCCATGCCACCGCGGCCGCGTCCGCCTTGCGGTGTCTTCTTGAGTTCGGCGCGCGCAGCGTCGCGTTCAGCTCCTTCGAGTCGACCGTTGTCGTCTTTATCGAAGTCCTTGAGGATCTCGCGCGTCGGGGCGTTTGGTCCGCCTGGTCCTGGGCTACCTGGACCAAACCCCGGTCCGCCTGGACCAAACCCCGGTGGCCCATTCGGTGGAGGGCCATCAGGAAACTCACCCTCGGGCGGCGGCGCCTGCGCGAACGCCTGTGACGCAACCACAAGCGAAAGCGAGGCGAGGCGAAGCACTCGAAGCACCTGAAGTGATCGTGGAAAGAAAGTCGCTGTCAGCGTGTGCGTCGTGAGCGATGTTGGCATGCGTTGTCCCATGGGTCGACTCGTTGCGTGCACAAACGCACACGGGGACACCGCATGTCGCAGAACTCAGCCGATACTTCGGAATCAGCCAATCATCGCGATGCCGCCCATGTATCCGCGCAGTGCTTCGGGGATCACGACGCTGCCATCCGCCTGTTGGTGCATTTCAAGGAGTGGAATCAGTACGCGCGGGCTCGCGGCGACCGTGTTGTTGAGCGCGTACGCGAAGCGCGTCTTTCCGTCCGCGTCCTTGTAGCGAAGATTGAGGCGTCGGCACTGGAAATCGTTGAGCCGGCTCGCAGAGTGCGTCTCGCCGAACTCGCCGGTCGGCGCGCCGTCCTTGCCAACATCACCGCGGCCTGGCATCCAACTCTCGATATCGATCATGTCCTCGTTCTTGACGCCGAGATCGCCCGAGCAGCATTGCAGCAGGCGATACGCGAGGCCGAGCGACTGGAGGATCATCTCAACCGACTCAATCATTTGCTTGTGCCACGCGCGGCTTTCAGCATCGTCGGCCTTGCACACCACAACTTGCTCAACCTTGTCGAACTGGTGAATGCGGTAAAGCCCCGCGGTGTCCTTGCCCGCTGCACCTGCCTCGCGGCGGAAGCAGGTCGACACCGTGCAGTACTTGAGTGGCAGTTGTTCGTGCGACAGAATTTCGTCCGCATGAAGGCCCATCAGGCCGACTTCGCCCGTGCCCGTGAGGTAGAGGTCGTGGCCCGAGCCGCGCTTTGATTCCTCGATGTGATAGGCCTGCTCGCGACCAGCGGGGAAGAAGCCCGTGCCAACCATGCATTCTTCCTTCACGATGACGGGAATCCCCATCGGGCTGAACCCGCGCTTGTCGGCCATGAAGTCGACGGCGTAGCGGAGCACCGCTTGGTGGAGGCGCATGCCAAGACCCGTGAGCACGTAGTGACGCGTGCCCGACATCTTCACGCCGCGCTCAAAATCGACGAGGCCGTGCATCTTCACGAGTTCAAGATGCGTGCGCGGCTTGAACCCGCGATTCTCCGCGAAGGTCTTCGTGAAGTCCCAACCCGCAGGCGCCCAACGACGGATTTCCTTGTTGTCCTCGCTGCCTTTGCCCTTTGGAACATCGGCAGCCGGCGGCTGCGGAACCTGCAGCCAGAGCGCCTTGAATTCAGGCTCAATCGCGGCGAGGTGACGTTCTTCTTCGGTGACCAGCGCTTTGAGCTCGGATGGTCGCGCTTCGAGCGACGCAATCTCCATCTCAAGGCGATCCTTCTCATCGCCCGCAGCTGACTTGAGTTTCCCCTTCAGTTGGCCGATCTTCGGACCAATCTCTTTCGAAATTCGATTCTGCTCGCTGCGCGCGGTTTCGAGTCGCGTGACGATCGCACGACGACCTTCGTCGAGCGCGAGAAGTCGATCGATATCGACATCCATGCACTTGTCGCGCGTGCCGTTACGGTACTTGTCGGGATTTTCGCGGAGGTCCTTCAGGTCGATCATGGCGGGCGGAAGATACCGCAGATTTCCGTTGTTCGACGAAGGTCAAGTACGCCAAAGCGAGCAAGTTGCGAGGCAGATTCGAAGCGCTCAATCGCATCACGCGCGATACGACGGCGGCGCTGCCCAACGCATCTTCGAGCGCAACGCATCCCAGTAGCGATTCGATGGATTCGCGACGAATTTCGCATGCAGCGCGTTTCGGCGCACGATCACGCGATCACCGCGCCCGACCGGAATGAACCGTTGTCCGTCGAGCACCACGCAGGTTCCCTCGTTCACCCGACGGAGTCCAAACGAAATCGTCTCGTGAGCGCCGACGACGACCGGTCGAAACGCGAGGCTTTGCGCGCAAATCGGAGTGATCGTGATGCCCGCAACATCGGGGTGCACGATCGGGCCTCCCGCGCTTGCGTTGTAGGCGGTTGAACCCGTCGGCGTCGCGATGATGACTCCGTCACCCGTGATGTCGACGCCTTCGTGATCGTCATCGACCGACATCGAGAGTTCGATCATGCGATGCGGCGCGCCCGCAGTGATGACCGCATCGTTGATGGCCACGCCAACTTCGCGTTCGCCGTTCGCACGCGCGACTTCAATCGAAAGCAGCATGCGTTCGCGCAAGGGCGGTGCAATTCCGAAGACAAGCGTCGCGTGCTTCTCAAGATCGGCGACATCGAACTCTGCGAGAAACCCGAGTCGCCCAGCATTCACGCCGACAATTGGCGCACCGCGCGCGACGAGTCGGCGTGTTTCGCCGATCAGCGTTCCATCGCCACCAACAACGACCGCGAGATCAAACGCAAGCGCGCTCGGAAGTGGTTCGTCGCCCGATGGAATCTCCTCAACAGCGCCGTGTCGCGCGAGCAACGGACGGATCGCATCGGCGGTGCGCGCGGCTTCGGGCTTTGAGCGATGGGCGATGAGCAGAATATTGGGCATTTCGTGCGCCTCTCTCAGTCCTCCGCGCGATTCATCACACGATCAGTCACGCGGTCACTCACGCTTCGGTTAACTCACAAGTCCCTTGGTCAGACGCATGAACGCGGTCTCAAGACTGATTTGTTCAGGCTGCAGACGTGCGAGTCGGAAGCCTTGCGCGAGCAGTCGCGCGGCGAGTTCGCTCGCAGCGATTTCCGCATTCGGTTCGAGAATGACATCGATCCGATGACCGCCTTCTTCAAGCGCGATTTCAACACGCGCTACACCGCGCACACCTCGCAAGAGTTGCGCCGCTTCTTCGGGCCGCGCCTCGACTTGAATCTGCACGACCTTTCCAACTTTCGCCCGCTGCATCAACTCGGCAACCGGACCTGCAAAGACCAATTTGCCTTGTTCGATCACGCCGACGGCGTTACAGAGGTCAGCGAGTTCGTAGAGGATGTGCGACGAAATCAGAATGGTCTTGCCGATCCGGCGAAGTTCCTTGAGGAGTTCGCGCATTTCGATGCGCGCGCGTGGATCAAGACCAGAGCTTGGCTCGTCCATCAACAAGACCTTCGGATCGTGAATCAAGACGCGCGCCACCGCGAGACGCTGCTGCATGCCGCGCGAAAGTCCATTCACTTCACTTTCCGTCTTGTGCGTGAGATCGGTGAGTGCGAGCACTTCGGAAATCGTCTTCTCGCGCCGCGACGCAGGCACGGCGTAACACGCGGCGAAGAACTCGAGGTACTCCGTCACCGTCATGTCTTGATACGCGCCCATGAAGTCGGGGACGTAACCAATCAGCGGTCGAATCAGGTGATTTTGGTAACCGACAACCTTGCCATCGATGCGGGCTTCACCCCACGTCGGCTTCAAGAGCGTCGCGAGGATCTTGATCGTCGTCGTCTTTCCCGCGCCGTTCGGCCCAATGAAGCCGAAACACGTCCCTTCCTCGATGGTGAGGTTGAGATTGTCGAGCGCGACGAAATCGCCGTACTTCTTCGTGAGATTGACCGTTTCAATCATCGGCATGACTTGATCTCGCTCAGGACGTTTCGATCTTCAACACGAGCTTTCAACACGAGCTTTCAACACCAGTCTTCAACGCAAACTTTCAATACCAGTCCTCAGAGGAACTCTCGGCTCAACACGCACGCGTGCGACTCATCCACTCGCCTCTTCACCGGTGAGGGTTTCCTCAGTCGTTGCGTTCTCTTCTTCCGTAGCCTTCTCGTCAGCGCGCGCGGGTGCGCCGCCGAGTGGTGCGTTCGAACGCGGAACGCGCTCGGGAATCACCGATGCGAGATCGCCTGGAAGCGGCATGACCCATCGCACAAAAACGCGGCCTTCGGACGGCACTTTTTCACCATCGACCCGCAGCGGATACGGCAGCGCTGCGTCGACCCAGCCCATCACAATCAGGCAGGGCTGCGTGAAGTAATTCGAAAGATCAATCCCGCGCTCGCCGAAGCGCGGGAGACGCAGCACACTCGGTTCGCTCGGCGGATTTTGGAGATACGCCGGCGGTTGCATCATGCCGTAAAGCGACAGCATTTCGAGATCCAGCTTGAGCGCGAGTTCATCGCCGCCCGCAATCATGTTGAAATTGAATTGCGACGCGCGCTTGTAAATCGGCGCGTAGTAGCGATTGTCGAGATCACGCGCGAGACCGAGGCGATCCGTCATCGCGGCAGGCGGGAAGACCTTCGCGAGATCGAGCGGATCGCCAGCGTTCCATCGTTGTATCGAAACCATCGTGCCGCGGTTCGGCAGTTGTCCAACAAATCGTCGCTCGGGTGCCTTGCCAACTTCGACAGGCTTCAGCGTTTGCAGCGGATTCTGCGCAGGCCAAATGTGAATCGCAATCACATCTTCAAGTGGTCCGGGCAACTCATGGCGCAGCGAACCGCTGAGTTCGATTTGCGGCGTTCCG
>JBJOHQ010000007.1:0-9575 GCA_046047595.1 Planctomycetota bacterium
AGAAGCCTTGGTAAGCGAAAGCGTCTCACTTTTCGAAACATTCGAGATGGTGCGATGGGTGCAGTATCGCCGCGAGGGTGCGAATTGGACACGTGTCGAGACACTCCGCGAGCCCCTCGTGACGCCTGAGAATGGTTATGCCAATCGCACGAACGCGATGTATCGCCCACACCGTAAAGACGACATTTTCGCAGCATCACGAGGGCGACTCGGGCAGAACGGCCCTTCACACATCGAACTCTATCGAAGAACCAACGAGGGAACATGGGCCCCATGCGCGTTGCTTCCGGCATCACCGCAAACCGCGGCATATTCAGCGGTCATCGCGGGCGACGAACTCGCCGTAGTTTCGACGGGAGAACAGAATCCGCCCGAATTCGCACACGGTCGGATCACGACCTACCAGCTCGCGTTCGGTGACTGCGGAGAGGGTGAGCAAAGCCCCGACTCGGACGGCGATGGACTCGCGGACTGCATCGATCCCGATGACGATGGTGACGGTGTCGACGACGCGTCCGAGACCGACGCCGACTTCAACAACGACGGCATCGTGGATGGCGCCGATCTCGGCATCCTTCTGAAGAGTTGGGGAGACTCGGGCATGACTGACCTCGACGGAGACGGCACGACTGGGGGGCGCGATCTCGCGATGCTTCTTGCCATGATGTAGCGACGGGATGCGGTAGCCTCGCGCCGACTGTTCCATCAGATCAGCGTGCGCTGCGCACGCACTGCTACGGTGCGTGACGTGCGAACGATTCAATCCCCGTGCTTCTGTCGTAGGCGCGGACTTAGCCGCAGCATCCACTGCACGCGCTCAAACTCGTTGAGCCACTCTTGAAGTACTGCGGCGGTTTCGTCCGCGGGAATCTCCGCCCAAGGGAGCTCGCACGACGCACCGAGTTGCCGTCGCGCGAGCCCTCGATAGCGCGAGAGCGTGCGATCGCCAGCGATCGCGCAAGGTTCAAAATCCTCCGCCGCGAAGACAACCACCGGAACACGCCCGCCGCCGCAGATTTTGAGTTGCTCTGAGAACGCAGCCTCCACATCACGGTCAACCCATCGCAAGTCGATACGCGGATTCGCCGCCGCAATGTGCGCAAGCAACGGCCCCTGCTGCACGCAATCGCCGCACCAAATGCCGCTCACGACCAGCACCTTCATATCCCGCGTGAAACTCGCGACTTCGTCGCGTTGCACCGCGTTGAGCGACACTCGGTCAAAGAGCGCGTTCCAACCACCCGCGCGATTTGGATCCGTCGCGAGATACTGGTCGTAGCGAAGGCCGCGGGAAAACACCGACTGAAGAAGCGTTCGATCGAGCATGAGATCCTTCCGTGAGCAAGCCGCGCGAGCGTACACTCGACCCGCCATGCGCGCGGCGATCGCTGCCATCCTCCTCTCGAGTTTGTGCTCGAACTTGTGCTCGAGTTTGTGCTCAGTTCAGGATCTTCCGTGGAGTGTCCGCACGGCCCTCGCTGCTCCAACTTCGCACGCGGCGATCGCACAAGACGCCGCACCCGTCGAAGTCGGCGTTGCGCCGCAACTTGAACTCGTCAACGCGCCTGCCGCAGAAGCGGAAGCGCTCAATCGCCTCGCCATGGGAGCGACTTGGCCTTCACGCGCCCTCGCCGTCATGCGATTGGAGCGATACGACTGCGCCCCGAGTGCTGCACGACTCGAGGCGTTTCTCCTCGACCCATCGTGGCGTGTGCGCGCATACGCGATCGCGTGCCTCGCGCGCCGTGGCGTTGTGATCGCGCCCGAAAAACTTGCTGCAGAACGTGATCCACGAGTGGTGCGCGCGATCCTTCGTGCGCGATACCCACTTGATGAAAAGACTCGCGATACGCGCATTACTGCTGTCGAACGCTCGCAAAAGCCGCTCGAGGCGATGATCGCACTTGAGGCACTCACTGCGCTCGACACACCGAATGACAAAGCTGTTCGTGAACGACTCGATGAACTTCTCTCGCGCATCGTTCTGCGCATGTCTCGCGCAGAAGCGGGCGCACTTTCGCGACGATTGGCTGAAGTCACCTCGGGTGAAGATTCAGGACGCGATTTCCGCTGGCGTGAGTGGTATCGCAAGAATCGCTCGAAGCCGGGATACCGACCGTGCGATCTTGTTCCAACGACACCTGCTGGCGAACGCCTCGTCCCCCGCAATCGCGTTGCTGACCTTGAAACAGATCGCTTCATCGCGTTCGAGCAGTACCTCGCAAAAGTAGCGGAACGCCCGATGGATCTGGCGATTTTGCTCGACTGCACTTCGAGCATGTGGCGCGAAATCGCCGATGCACAAGGCTCCATCGACGATCTCGTCGAGTTCCTCGGCAGCGTGACCAAAGGTGTGCGCATCGGCATCGTTGGCTATCGCGACAAGACCGACGAGTGGGAAACGAAGGCGTGGGATTTCACCGCGAGCCTTGACGAAGCGCGCACGCGACTTTGGTCGCTTTCCGCCGACGGCGGCGGCGACACGCCGGAGAGCGTGTACGCGGCGATGCGCCTCGCACTTACGAAGTTCTCGTGGATCAAGGATGCTCCGCAGCACGCGGCCAACGCGCCCGAGCCGCCGATTCGCGCATGCGTGATCGTTGGCGACGCGCCGCCGCACCCAGGCGAAGGCAATCTCTGCATCGACCTCGCGAAGAGAGGACTCGCTGCTGGCGTTCGCTTCTACGGTGTGATCGCGCGCGACAGCGAAACGAATCTGAAATCCGAAGACCCTGAAGGCACGCCACCGCCGCCCCGCACCCCGCCAACCGATCAAACTTCGCCCGCCGAATCCACAACGCCAAATCCTCCGCGCGACGGCGGCGAGGGAAAGAACGATGGGAAAAATGAGGGCAAAAACGGGGGCAAGAACGAGGGGAAGAACGAGGGAAAGGGTCGCCGAACACCCACCGACAAACCGATCGCGCCACCGAAAGCTCCGCCTCCAGTGATGCAGAAAGAGCGGAGTTACACGTGGTTTCCTGAGATCGCAGAGGCTGGTGGTGGCCGCGCCGAAATCCTGAAGGAACAAGATTCGCTCGTCGCGGAGATCGCAGAACTCACGATCGCTGATCGGTATCGAGAAGAGTTTGCCGACTTTTTCGCGGCGTTCCGATTGCTGTGTCGCTGAAGAACCAACCGGCGCTTTGCGCGGCATGCACGGCACGCGCGGCATCGATGCGCTTCAGCGCGGCATCGATTCACGCATCAGCAGTTGATACATCAGCGTCGCCACTCTGTCGGCGCGACTTCACCCTTGACGAGCGCGTAGGCTCGCTCGAGAAGTTCGCGCATACCTTCACCCGTCGCCGCAGAAATCACGACGGGCTCTTCACCCTTCCCAAGACCAATTTCGGTCGCGAGTCGGCGAATGCGCTTCGCGCGCTCCTCTTCTGGAATCAAGTCGATCTTTGAGAAGACGACGAGTTCGGGCTTCTCCGCAAGCGTTGGCGAGAACGCGTGGAGTTCGCCGCGAATCGTGCGGTAATTCTCAGCAGGCTTCGATCCATCGACGGGAGCGATGTCGACCAAGTGCACGATCGCTTTCGTGCGCTCGATGTGGCGAAGGAAGTCGTGGCCAAGCCCCGCACCTTCACTCGCACCTTCGATCAATCCAGGAATATCCGCAAGAACAATCCGTCGGTCGCCGGGCAATTCTGCGATGCCAAGTTGCGGACGTCGGGTCGTGAACGGGTAATCGCCAACCTTCGCATTCGCTCGGCTCGTCGCGCCAAGAAGCGTCGACTTTCCGGCGTTCGGCAAGCCCACAAATCCAATGTCTGCGATGAGTTTCAACTCAAGACGCAGCGTGCGCTCGACGGACTCGCCGCCCGGCGTACATTCAGTCGGGCTTTGGTGCGTCGCTGTCTTGAAGCGGTCGTTGCCCCAACCACCCTTGCCGCCTTCCGCGACCATGACTTGCTGCCCATCTTCGACGATGTCGGCGACGAACTCACCGGTCTCAGCGTCGTGCACGATCGAACCAAGTGGCACGCGCACGAAGAGGTCCGTCGCATCGGAGCCGTGACACTTCTTCTTTGCGCCGTTCTCGCCGTTCTTTGCGAAGTGATGCGGACGGTGCTGGAACTCCACGAGCGTGTCGAGGTGCGCATCTCCGACGAGAAAGACGTGACCACCTCGGCCGCCATCGCCTCCATCGGGGCCGCCCTTCATGATCGACTTCTCGCGGCGGAAGTGGGTGACGCCGTTGCCGCCCTTGCCGCTGCGCACATGGATGATGGCTTCATCAACAAGCATGGAGTTCTTTCAAAGCGAGGAGCGACCACAACAAGCCCGTCAATACGATCCGATTCGTTCTGATGCGCCGCGATGCGTTCCGATGCGTTCTCGGTTCCGTCGAACGCGCGCTCTCAGGGCGCGTTCCCGTCGTTGCACCGCGTGAACCACCGCGGAAGGACAGCGCCCCGGCGTCAACCGGGGCGCGATAGAGACAGACGCAGAACGCGAGAGCGATACATCTGAAGCATGCGCAAGGCTACTTCAGGCACTACCCACGCCCGCAAGAGATCATCAAGCGAAGGCGTACTTCGGCGTCGCTGGATCAGACGGCACGATGTGCACGTACGAGCCCTTGAAGACAACAGTGCCTTCAGCCTCGGCCATGATCGTGTTGTCCTTGCCCATGTGCGCGAGGTAGCCAGGCTTCCAACGCGTGCCACACTGGCGAACGATGATCGCGCCAGCCTTGGCCGTTTGTCCGCCGTAGAGCTTAATGCCGCGGAATTGCGGGTTGGAATCGCGACCGTTCTTGGTTGAGCCTTGGCCCTTCTTGTGTGCCACGACAAACACTCCTGCGTTGAGCTGAAATTCGAATCTCTCGCGGACCTCACCGCGGCGGCCGCAGCGAAGACGAGAGCCCGACCGAAAGTCGGGTCGATGAAGATACTTGAAACTGTTCGGAAAGTCCAACCCTTCAGGCGAGAGCGAGCAAACTCAACGCCCAGTGCGATTGGCCATGCACTCGAGACGCGCTCGAGAAGCGCCCGACGAGCGCCCCACGAGCGCCCCACGAGCGCCCGAAGAACGCCTTAGCGGAACTCCCAACCCTGCGTGACGATTGGGTACGTCACGGTGCCCGAGGGCTTCGGATCGCCAGGGACCAGATAATCAACGCGCGCGTTCTTCCGCAGCGTCACCATCTCGCCCGTTTTGGGGTGTGGCTTCTTCTCGGTCTCTCGCGAGAGCCCCTGCACCATCACCGTGAGTTCGGTTGGGTCGAGGTCTTCAGCGACAAAGACAACAAGGCCCGACTTCGCGTGTTCTTTGCCTTGGAGCACCGTGCCGAGGATCTCAAATTGATCCTCGAGCAATTCGTTTCCGAGGAATTCCTTGAGCGCCTTCGTGATGTCGCTCGAAACGCCTTCGCCCTGACGAACGATGCGTCCGTCATCAATCAGGAGCTCGATGCGTGGCGCAAAGCGCTGATCGGCACCAGTGTTGTTCACGACGTCATACGTCATGTACCAGAAGTGCTTGCCCGACTCAGGGTCGCGCCAAAGACGAAGTTCGCTCGGCGTGAAATCAAGATCCTTCGCCGCGAAGGTTGCAGGCGTCGCGAGCGCGATCATCCCTGAGGAGAGCACGCAGCTATCCACCCAACCACTCGCAACCGACGGCGTCAGGCTGCCAACGCACAACACGGACGAAATGGCGAAGAACGAGAGCGTGTTCGAAAGCGGGGTCGAAAGCATGGTCGAGGCCTCTATGTTCCCAGCGTCATCCCGTGCGGGCGAGTTTCCGGGAGCGGCGATTGTAGCGAATGCCACGATGTGCGCCGACTGCGAGGGTCGAAACTCAGCGCCTGCGGTAGTGTTCCCGCCACCATGTCGCTGATGCCTGACTCAACTCGCATCGTTCGCGTCGAGCCCGCGCGGCTCGAGGAGGCCATGTCGGCGCTCCTCGGGGCGGGGCCTGCGGCCGCGAAGCGATTCGTCGAGCAGGCGCGGGCTTCGCGCGTCGTACTTGACTATCTTTGGTGCTTGACCGACGCCCACGGCCGCTACCGCGCTGCGGTGCTCGCGGTTCCAAGCCCCGGCCGCGCGTCCATGCTGCTTGCAACGCGGGCCCGCGATCGAGAAGACGCGACGCAATTTGGGCCACTCATCGCCGAAGCAGCCACCGGAAGCGCCTCTTTCGCGGACATCGCACAAGCGTTGGTCGAGCCAGCCCGCACACATGACATTGCCGCGTACGAATGCGGCGGCCTTTCTCGGATGGCCGAACTTGAGTATCTCGAGCGCAGCCTGCCCCGCGCTGGGATTCTCGAGCCCTCCCCTGTGCCGCCGGGCTGGTCGATTGAACCTGTGGCGGATCCGGCCGAACTTGCGCGAGAAACCCCCGATGGCCTCGCGCAATCCACGCGGGCTGCATTGATCGCCGCGCTTGAACGCTCGTATCTCGACACGCTCGACTGCCCAGGGCTCGCGGGAATGCGCGCGACGCGCGACGTGCTGCTTGGTCACTTTGGAACGGGCGCTCGCACCCGACATTGGCTCGTCGCGCGACAACTCGACGCGAACCACCACGCGAGCCACGACGCGAACCACGACGCGAGCCACAACGCGAGCCTCAACGCAAACCGCAGCGCCAACCACGACCGCGACACCCGTGAGCGACCGCTTTCTCACGACTCGTCTTCCGAGGCCGCGCGTGGCGATTCTCAGGAATTGCGCACACGCGAACAGATCCACGCGCGCGGCACCGTGCAAGGCGTCTGTTTGATGAACGTCACGCCGGACGGCTCCGATGCAGAGCTCGTCTACCTCGGCCTCGCACCCGAGGCTCGAGGCAAAGGAATCGGGCAAGCTCTGCTCACGCACGGATTGCACGCGTGCTCGCGTTCGCGATGTGCAAGCGTCTCGCTCGCAGTCGATACACGCAATGTGTTCGCACGGCGCCTCTATGAAACAAACGGTTTTCGCCGTGTTTCAACGCGTATCGCGCTTGTTCGAAAGACACACGCGTCATCGATGTAGACGTCATGTATCAATGCGGTGCATCGCCGCGCGCAACGACTTCGCCGTTGCGTGCAACACCATCACGCGTTCATCGATCACTCGCCTCGCTCGCGCACGTTGACACACGCAGCGCTCCTCGAAAACCGATCGCGCGCGTCCTGTCAACCGCACTTCGCGATAAGCGCAACCAAAAAACTTTTGCAACTCGACACTCTCAACGACACTGTTCGACGATTTATCCACAAGGAACGCGACAGCGCTGTCACGCGTTGTCTCAAACGTCGCAACTCGCGACAATCACAGCGCTTCCGTGCGGTCTCGACTGAATTGTTGTCCTGTGTCGGTTGCGCATCGAAGGAAGCGCGCTACATTGCGGATCGCTCGCAGGGACGCGGGCCCCGCGGTCTCCGATGTACGCGGGTGGGCTGAGTTCTGATCGACCGACACGCGCGAGCGTGCTCGCACGACAGACTCGTGAGCCCCCAGTTGGTTTCCCTCTCATTCAACCGATCGTCTTGCAACGCGTCACCGATTCAGAATCAACGCCCTTTGGTGTTTGATTCAGACAACGCGACGGGTGTCTCTTTGGCTCTCCACAGCCGAAGCGGCTTCGTCACCGCGCTCGTTCTGTCATTCGCTCGTGTTTGCATCCGGCCACTTCTGCGAACTGCGTCCCTTTCCGCAATGACGACGCCTGAAACCGAATCCCCCACTGTCGGCCGGGCAGTTCCGCGAGCGTCCCGCTCCTCAGAACTGGCCACACTCCGCGAGGCGACGAGCACGTTCCGAAGCGCCCTTGCGAACTCGCTCGGGTCGCACCGTTACGGATTGTGGTTTGCCCACGGCACTGCCGCGGAGGCCCGCGAAGACGGCATCGTGATCACCGCGGCGAACGCGTACGTCGCGGAATGGATCTCCAAGCACTTCCGCGAGGCCATGCAGCAGGCTGCCGCCCTCGCGCTTGGCGAAGGCTCGTCGTTCACCATCGAGATCGCACAGAACCAGTTTGAACGCGATGCCGCAGCGGTTGCCGCGGCGGAGTCGCGAAACGGGAGCCGCGCGTCGGCACGCAGCGCCGATGCCCGACGCTCTCGCTCCCACGCGGGCTCGCAATCCGCACTGCAGCCGACAACCCAGAATGGCCGTGGCGACTCTGGTTCGGTCGAGTGGTCGGCGGATCGAGCACTCGCCGCAGATCATCTTGAGGACGTCGGCGGCATGAACGTCGGCCCTTTGGGAAGTGGGTCCGTGCTTCCCCGCCCGCGCACGGCACACAGCGCGCTCGGACCTCGGCAAGCTCGCGCGGTCACCCTGCGACGACTCGAGGACTACGTCATCGGCGACTCAAATCGCCTCGCGTTCGCGGCAAGCGAGCAACTCGCACAGGGCGCCGCGGAAGCACCTGGAATTCTCTTCCTCCACGGCGAATGCGGCGTCGGCAAGACGCACCTCCTGCAAGGAATCTGCCGCCGTCGAAGCGAATATGCCCCGCGACAAGTCGTCCGCTATGTCACGGCAGAGCAATTCACGAACGAGTACATCGCCGCCGTGCGCGACGGGTCGCTCGAACAGTTCCGAAAGCGACTTCGCCGCGTTGATCTTCTCGCGATCGACGACATCCACTTCTTCGCAAACAAGTCTGCGACGCAGGCCGAATTCCTGCACACGATCGACGCGATCGACCTCTCCGGCGCGCGCGTCGCCCTCGTCTCAGACGAGCATCCGCGCCACATTCGTCGGTTCAGCCAGTCGCTCGTCAGTCGATTCCTTTCGGGCATGGTGGTGCGCGTCGAGCGCCCCGATCGTGGAACGCGGTCGGAGCTCGTCCGCCGCCTCGCGCGTGAGCGTGGGCTCGACCTGACGACCGCGGCGGAAGATTTGATCGCCGGCCGATGTGCTGGCTCGATCCGTGAGATCGAAGGTTCGATCACGCGGCTCGGAGCCCTCGTCGAACTCGACGGAATTCGCGGCCAAATCGGGCCCGGCACGGTCGAACGCCTGCTCGGAAGCGAAGGACCATCGACAAGCGGAAGCGTCCCCATTCGACTCGGCAGCATTGTCGAGGCGGTTTGCGAGCGTCTGCGCGTTTCGCGGGAGGATCTCCTCGGCAGCGGCCGCCATGCTCGTACCGTCGTCGCCCGAGGGATGGTTGCCCACCTCGCGCGTGAACTCACGACGCACAGTTTCCCCGAAATCGCCCGTGCACTTGGACGCGACACCCACTCCGCCATCCACACGGCGGCGAAGCGCTTGAAGTCGCTGGTCGAAGCAGACGGCCGACTTGCGGTGAGTGGCGAACCAATTCGGGAAGTCGTCGACCAATTGCGCCACGATCTCGCGCGTGGCGCGTCACAGCGATAGCGCACTCACCCGACTCCCACGCCCGACTCCCACGCCCGACTCTCACGCCCGACTCCCCACTCGAACTCCCCACTCAACATCCTCGCGAGATGCGATGCAGCCTTTCGCTACACTCAAGGGATGAGTCTTGGGATCGATTTTGTTCGTCGCGATTCGACTGCGCGTGACGCGCAGCGCGTGGCTCGCGCTCTGCCCTTTCGAGCGATCAGCGGGACGTCCTCCGTCGCCAAGTCGTTG
>JBJOHQ010000008.1:0-8670 GCA_046047595.1 Planctomycetota bacterium
ATTGATCCGAAAGGGAAGATCGCACTCGCGCGATACGGCGGGAATTTCCGCGGCTACAAGGCGAAGTTCGCAGAGGAAGCTGGTTGCGTTGGTCTTGTGATTTTCACCGACCCAGCCGACAGCGGTACCGCGCGCGGCAAGACGTGGCCCGATGGCGGCGGTTGGGCGAGCCCTGAGTGTGTTCAACGTGGCTCGCTCCTCACGCTTCCGTATCAGGGTGATCCGCTGACCCCCGGCGTTTTCGCGTCGAAAGATGCACGACGCCTTGATCTCTCGGCGTTGAAACTTCCGAAGATTCCCGTGCAGCCGATTGGCTACGGCGCGGCGCAACAGATTCTCGCGCGGATGAAAGGCCCAGAAGCGCCGAAAGAATGGCGCGGCGGACTAGCTTGCCCCTACGCGCTCAGCGATGAGAAACTGCGTCTGCGCATGGAAGTCGAGCAGACGCGCGAGGTGACGCGCACCGCGAATGTCATCGCGCGACTCCGCGGCGCCACGCGCCCTGAGGAAGAAGTCATCGTTGGCGCGCATCACGACGCATGGTGTTTCGGCGCAGCGGACCCGCTCGCGGGCACCATTTGCATGTTGGAGTGTGCGCGTAACTTCTGCGAACTCGCGCGCAACGGCCAGCGACTCGACCGCACGCTTGTCTTCTGCGCGTGGGGCGCCGAGGAATACGGCATTTTCGGCTCGAGCGAGTTCGTTGAGAAAGATCGCGACGCGCTCACCGAACACGCCGTCGCCTACATCAACCTCGACATGGCCGCGATGGGTTTGAAGCCCGGCGCGGGCGTGTCACCCACGCTTCGCGCACGGGTCGATCAGGCGATTGCGGCGGCGCCAGGGCCTCACGGCGAAGGTGCGGCGCTTGATGTGTGGGGACGCGACGACGCAGGACGGCCGAGCTACGGCGATCTCGGCGGCGGAAGCGATCACGTCGCGTTCTGGTGCCACGCGGGTGTCCCGAGCATCATGCTTTCGGCGGGAGGCGGAGAAGGCACGAGCTACCACTCGAATTACGACACGGTCGCGTGGTATCGCTCGGTGGTCGGCGACGACTACGCGTCCGCGCGCCTCGTCACGGGCATCACCAGCGCGCTGGTCGCGGAGTTGGGAAACGCCGATGCGCCACATGCGTCGGCAGAGCGCTTGGTTGTTGATGCCGCGGAACAAGCGCGCCGTTTGGCGAAGCTCGCATCGGATCGGCAGATGGCAGCGGCGGCGGCCGAGTGCGTGCGCCTCGCGCAGGGTTTCGACGAGTTGCGCGAGCCGGCGCGACGATTCGATCAGCGCCTGACTGCACAGGACGGAGGCGCGGAAGATTCGCCCGCTGAGGCGCGGATACTTCGACAGCTTTCCTCGCTGTGGCTCCGCGCGGTTGGAATCCCGGGACGACCGTGGTTCCGCAACCTCTATGCGGCGACCGATCGGTACTCGGGTTACGGCACATCGTCGTGGCCGATGCTCCGTGAGGCGATTGAGGACGCTGAAGCCAGCGATTCTGCGTCGGCCAAACGGATCGACGCGGCATTGAGCGCCTACTTTCAGGTTCTCCGTCGGCTCGAAGAGACGCTCGGGGTCGGTCGCGAACCAGCAACGGGCGCGGGCGCACCTCGAGAGCAGCCATAAGCCGCGGGGCGGGGCGGCAGTGCTCGGCGGTCGCACAAGGGTGGCTCGATGGTCTTGCGGGTTTTTCGAGGGGTGTCGGCGTGGTGAGTTTTGGGACGCAACTCGACGATCACGCGTCTGCAAACACAATCGCGAAGTCAACTCGGATGGGAGAATCGCCGATTCGCTGCGAACTGTTGATGGAACTGCACCGTTTTGGGCGTATCTTCCGAATATCGGCGTCTGTACGGCGTGCGAGGGGTTCGCCCCTCCTTCGTCTTCGGATCGACCTCGCTCCCGCGAGAGCCGAAGCCCGAGCTGATCGCCCGAACGTCACCGAGAATCGAGAAGTCGATCGGAAAATCCCCGACTCGAAAGCCACCGTCGCCCGAAATGACGACCGCAATCAAGAGACCCACCATGCAGACGAAGTTCGCCCTTGCCGCGTTTGTGACCGCCCTCGCCGTTGCGTCCACTGCCGATGCGCAGACCGTTCGCACCAAGCGCATCGTCAACACCGGCCTCACCTATCCGACCTACGTCACCCACGCGCCTGACGACGGAACCCGCCTGTTCGTCTTGGAAAAGGCCGGTCGCATTCGCATCGTCGACATGACGAGCGCGACGCCGACCTTGCTCACGACAAACTTCCTCAACATCGATCCAATCGTGGACAACCCCTCGGGCGTCAGCGACGAACGCGGCCTCCTCGGCCTCGCGTTCGACCCGAACTACACGAAGAACGGCCAGTTCTACGTCTACTACACGAACGCTGGCACGAACAATGTGGCTCGCTACACGCGCTCCGCGAGCGACCCGAATGTCGCCAACGCGACCGGCGTCGTCCTGATGACGTGGAGCGATCCGTTCTCCAACCACAACGGTGGTTGGATGGACTTCGGCCCCGATGGCAACCTCTACATCGGTGTCGGTGACGGCGGAAGCGCGAACGACCCGAACAACGCCGCGCAGAACCTGACGTCGCGTCTTGGCAAGATGCACCGCATCAAGCCGACCGTTGGCGGCGCGAGCCCGTATTACACGATTCCAGCGGGCAATCCGTTCGCAGGTGGCGTAACGACCGACGACACGATTTGGGCGTACGGCCTGCGCAACCCATGGCGTAACTCGTTCGATCGTGAAACCGGCGACTTGTGGATCGGCGACGTCGGTCAGAACGCAGTCGAAGAGGTTGACTTCCAACTCGCAGGCGCTGCGGGCGGTCGGAACTACGGTTGGCGTTGCACCGAAGGCACGTCGAACACCGGCCTCACCGGCTGCACGTTTGGCTCGCCCTCGCTGACCGCACCAATTCACGTCTACAACCACGTCGCAGGTACCTCGGGCGGCTACTCGCTCACCGGCGGATACGTCTATCGCGGCTGCCGTATGCCTGAACTCCAGGGCACGTACTTCTTCGCGGATTACGTGAGCAACAACGTTTGGTCGTTCCGCTACAACTCGGCCACCAATACGAAGACCGAGTTCACCGTCCGCAACACGCAGATCACTCCGTCGCTCGAAGGCGCGACCGTGAATCAGATCGTGAGCTTCGGTGAAGACGTCAACGGCGAGATGTACATCGTCGACCACGGTGGACAGATCTTCAAGATCGTTCCTTCGGAAGGCGACGGCACGTGCGAACCGCCGTGTGAACTCGGCGACCTCGACTGTAGCGGCACGATCGACGCGGCCGACCTCGCGATCATGCTCTCGAACTGGGGCGCGAGCGGCGCCGGCGACCTGAACGGAGACGGATCGGTCGAAGCGACGGATCTTGCGATCCTTCTCGGCGCGTGGGGTTGATCCGCGTCGCGTGGGGTTGATTCGCGTCGCGTGGGGTTGATCCGCGTGGCGTGGGGTTGATTCGCGTCGCGTGGGGCTGATCCTCTCGGCCGCCTCCGCTCAACAACGCAAGTGTTTCGCGGCTCCAGTTCGTCTGGAGCCGCGTTCTTTTTGAGATCACGCCGTGAGGAACCGCGCCCCGCGGTGGGGAACTGCGCCCCGCGCGCCCGCAGACCGCTCTCAACGCAGCGATCGCTGTACGCTCCCACGCATGGACTCCATCCTTGCGATCTTCCAGCCGGAGAACCTGCTCGCGCTGGGCACGCTGACGGCGCTCGAAATCGTGTTAGGGGTCGACAACGTTGTCTTCATCGCGGTGCTGTCTGCGCGGCTTCCCGCGGAACAGCAGCGGAAGGCGCGGAACATCGGGTTGATCGCCGCGATGTTGATGCGCATCGCACTGTTGATGGCAATCGACTGGGTGCGAAATCTCACGGGCGAAGTCTTCTCCGTCAACGCATTCGGTTTCGAACGCGCCTTCAGTTGGCGCGACCTCATTCTTGTTGCGGGTGGCCTGATCTTGCTCTTCAAGAGCGTCAAGGAGATTCATCACATCTCCGCGGGCCCACAGCCGCATGACGCACCAAAACGTGTCACGCTGACCGGCGTGATTGCGCAGATCATGCTCATGGATCTCGTCTTCAGTCTTGACAGCGTCATCACTGCCGTCGGTATGGCTGATCACCTCCCGACGATGATCATTGCGGTCGTTGCATCGGTTGGTGTGATGCTCTTCGCGGCAGGGCCGATTGCGCGTTTCGTCGAGGAACGCCGATCGCTCAAAGTGCTCGCGCTCTCGTTCCTTCTCTTGATTGGCGTCATGCTCGTCGCAGAAGGTTTCGGCCAGCATGTTTCAAAGGGATATATCTACTTCGCGATGGGATTTGCGCTCGCGGTCGAAGTGGTGAACTATCGTGCGGATCGCAAAACGCAACGCGCGGCTGAGATCGCGGCGGAACGTGCTGCCACGCAGAAGCCGACTTCGTGAGTCATTGGTCGATGCACATGTGCGCGTCAGCGCGATGAAAGACAACTGAAACACTGAGGAACCAGCATGAAAACTCGCTTCGCATCGTGCCTCGCGCGTCACCTTTCGATGCTCTCCGTGGTGATCTTGGGCGCGACCTCGCCCGTCGCCCTCGCGCAGACACCCACGGCACCCGCGGCAAATCAGCAACAGGCACCACGCGTGCCTGCGCCAGTGGCCATCGTTCCGCCGGTCGTTGAACTCGGCCCTGTCGAGCCGGGCTCAACCAATCCTGCGAAGTTCACGCTCGTGAACAACGGGAAGTCGCCTGTTCGTGTGATCGATGCGACCCCAAACTGTAAGTGCACCGCCATCAGCGACATCAAGGGCAAAGTCATCGAGCCAGGAGCGATGCTTGAGCTCTCCGCGTCGCTCGCCGCACCGCGCATTCCAGGGCCAAAGGAAGCGGTCGTCTTCATTCGATTTGAAGGCGGCGCGATGATGCAGGCAAAAATCTCCGGCGACGTTCGATTCCCAATTCTCTGCAATCCGCCGTACGTCGATGCGCTCAAGGAAGTGACATCAGGGACGGTCAAGGTGCGTTCGCTCGACGGCAAACCATTCACGATCACGCGTTCGGGCGGCAAGGACCCAGTCTTTGTTGGATTTACGCCAGGTACCGATGCCCCGCGCGCCGAGTACGAGATTCGCTGGGATCTCACTGGTCGAACCTGCGAAACCATGCCGCTTTGGTGGTTTGTGTGGACCGATCGCGCGGAGTGTCCAGTGTTGCCGCTGCGCGTGCGTGATGAATGCACTGGATCGAAGGCCGACATGGGGCGCTTCCAACGATTCTGGATCGTGAAGGAGTCGCTTGTCGTTGCGGGAAGCGGACACAACGGAACGGCGACTGAGACGGAGATCGAGCTCGAGCACTACAACCCGCCCAAGAAGGGTGCGATCGAGCGCCCCGATTGGTGCGATGTCAAAGCAGTGCGCTCGCTCGTTCCGGGTGTCGACGTGAAGTTCGTTTCGAAACGCGATGTCGGCAAAGACGCGGCGATGGTCAAAATTGCTGTCACTGCCGCGCACGGTGGCACGTTCGAGGGTGAACTCGAGATCGAAACGGCCACGGGTACTGGCCGCGTGCCGTTTACATACTTCGCGACGACGTGGTGATTGCGCGCCGCGCGGCAGAGGAGGACCCATGCGACATTGGACCAACGACGCTGAACTCTTTGCGGAGCTCCTTGGTCGAGCGGCAGAGGCGATGCGTTCGTCGCCGTATCGCCAGGGTTGCGTCGTGCGTTTGCCTCGCCGCGGGCGCATTCTCGCGACTGGAGATCTCCACGATCACGCGCCCAATCTCGCAGCGATTCTCAAGTTGGCAGAACTCAACGCATCGCCGCGAAACGCGCTCGTCCTCCATGAACTGATCCATCCCGATTGGTGTGACGATGGAATTGATCGAAGCTACCGCATGCTTGGCCAAGTCGCCGAACTCGTGCGCGAGTATCCATGGCAAGTGCACCCAATTCTTGCGAATCACGAGATCGCGCAGTTGCGGCGGCAGCCAATCACGAAGGGTGCGGGCGACAACGTCGTTGCATTCGACGCCGGACTCGAGTGGGGGTTTGGCGATGATGCAGATGTGGCCGCCGAGGCAGTGGCAGAGTTCATACGAGCGATGCCGCTTGCGATTCGCACCGACAGCGGCCTGATGATCTCGCACTCGCTGCCTTCAGACGCCGTGATGCGTCGATTCGATCTGCGCGTTCTTGAGCGCGACCTTCACGATGAAGATTTCGATGGCCCCGATGGTGCGGCGTATCTGATGACGTGGGGGCGCAATCCGTCGCCCGCATTGCTCGCACGATTGGCACACGAGTGGGGTGTTCAGACATTTGTCGTCGGCCATACGCATGTGCCGGGCAGCGTTGAGTTTCGCCCGCCCAATCTCGTCATTCTCAACAGCGACACTGATGACGGCAAGGCGATTCCAATTCAGCTCGAGAGCGACGTTGCGCCAGCGGAGAAACTCGTCGCTGATGCGTGGTCGTTGAAGGAACTGCACCCGCGCGTGCCGGCGAACGACGCATGAAAGAGCGCGCGCCTCACGTCATTCTCGCGATCGATTGCTCGCAACGTCGATCCCACTTGGTTGTCGCGCGAGACACCATGGATTTTGCGCGGGTCTTTGCGCGATCATTCGAGAGCGCGGACCAACGTGATCGCGAGCCCTTTTGGGATGAACTGCGGTCGCTCTTCGCGGAGGCAGGAGTCACCGCTGCGGACATCACGGCGATCGCCGTTGCCAACGGCCCAGGAGGTTTCACGGGCCTTCGCGTCGCCACAAGTTTCGCGAAAGGCTTCGCGCTTGCACGCAACACGCCGATCGTCGCGGTGCCTTCGGCGATTCTCTTCGCGGCATCGGATGCAGCGCGCGGCGGCATGGGGCCATGGCTTGTCGCGTTGGCGGCGAAAGGTGAAACCGCGTGGTCGACCGTGGTTTCGCGCACCGATCCTCAAGCCGCGGGCGTTGAACTCGTGATGTCCGAGCCGCGCGTTGTCGACAGCGCGGAATTCTCGGTACTGGCCGCACAGATCCACGCGGCACAGGTCCACGCGGCAGATGGCTCACGCGAGCGGGGTGGCGGAGTTCTGCTCGCAGATGAACACCTCGGAAGTTCACTCGCCGAAAGCGCCGTGAACGCAGGACTTGCGATGCGCGGGCTTGAGATTGATCCGAATGCGTTCGTGCGTGAAGCCACGCGTCGATTGCGTGCTGGCGAAACGATCGACGCGTTGACGCTCGCGCCGATCTACGCACGCGAGCCCGAAGCGGTCACGAAGTGGCGCGAACGCGCACTTTCTGCGCGGCGCGACGCGTAGCGCGTGCGAACACCCCGCATTCCGCACAGATGGAACGTGTGAAGGTCCAGTTCAGCGGGATCGCACGCACTTGTTGGATTCGCGCTCGAGGTTCACCGATCGAAGGCGTGCACCCATCACGGTGCGAGAAAGATGCGCGGCAGGTGGCCGCGTTTGAATGGCCTTCGGTGCCGGAGTTCGGCCCGTCGAGTTTGCGCTGAGGAGCGCAGCAGGAGGGGTTGTGATTCCGTTCGGTCCCCAAGACGACAATGAAGGCATGGCGGCAAACGCCGAGCATTCAACCCATCGCACACGCGCGCTCTGCGTCGGCTTCGACTGCATGAGCGCTGTTCGACTCGGTCACGTCCTTGCGATGCAAGGTGTTGAAGGCGCGTACGAGGACGATCTCGCGACGGTCCTCGGCCAAATCGTCTCGTCCGAAATCGACCTTGTCGTGGTGAGCGACGGTGTTTCGCTTGAGGACATTGCGCCGCTTGCAACTCAAATGCGCCGTGTAGCGCCTGCGGTCAAGATCGTGGTTGCTGGTGATGCGCCGCGCGACGGAATTCTTCTGCGCGCCGTGCGTGCTGGTGTTCTCGACTGGATCGATTTCGGCGCAGCCGACGAAGACATGAGTACGCGCATCGCCGCGGCACTTGAACTTGGTCGTGAAGAGCGTCGTCGCGATGAGCGCGTCGCGCGCCTCAAGGGAATCTGCCGAAAGCTCGGCGAAACGCGCGGCGAATTCGTTCGTCAGATGGACTCGCTCGGCGCTGATCTCGCGCAAGCGGCTGAAGAAGTGAAGGGCCGCGTTGATGAAGCCGCGTCGATTGGTGAGTTCCGCGGTTTGATCTCGCAGGAACTCGACGTCGAGGATCTTCTGCGCACCTCGCTCCAATACATGCTGACGAAGACGGGCGCGACGAACGCCGCCGTCTTCCTCCCCGGCTCAAAGCCGTCGCAGTTCGGGCTTGGCGCGTACGTCCATTACGACTGTCCGCGCGCTTCGGCGCAGGCGCTCTTGCAGCGACTCGGCGACGAAGTGTGTCCGCGACTCGCGGAGACCGACGACATCGTGCGCTTCGCCGACACCGCGGAGTTCGTGCAATCGCTTGGCGTTGAGGCATCCATTCTTGAAGACTCTGAGTTGATCGCGTGGCCTGCCCGCGACGGCGATGAGTGCATGGGCGTCTTCTTCCTCTTCCGCAATCGTTCGGAACCATTCCGCGATGAACTCGCGGGCATCATTGATGCGCTTCGTCCGGTGTTCGCGGCGCAAATGGCGAAACTCGTGCGTGTGCATCACCGCTCGAACTTCCAGTGGCCGAAGACGCAAGCGGAATCTGCGGACGATGTTTCCGATGATGTCTCGAACGACG
>JBJOHQ010000009.1:0-8958 GCA_046047595.1 Planctomycetota bacterium
GCTGGGAAACGCGCGCGCGCCGCATGAATCGCTTGGATATGCGCACGCAAACACGTCTCATCAAGGCCATTCGCTTGAAACTGGCTCTTCGAGTGATCCGTGATCGCGATGGTGTGAAATCCGCGCCGTTCAGCCTCCGCAACAATCTCATCGATCGTCATCGCACCGTCGGAAGCGCGCGTGTGACAGTGCAGTTCTGCGCGAATGTCTGAACTCTCAATCACGCGCGAACGTTGCGCAGATGGGGAAAATCGCTTCAAAAATTGCTCGAGTTCGCCTCGATCTTCACGCGCAGTCGGTGGAATCCAATCAAGCCCAAGCGCCGCGTACACCTCTTCCTCACTTGCGGCGGCAACCGGCAGAGCCCCTTCCGGCACCTCCCCGTTCGGACCTTCTCGAAAGAGCCCGTACTCATTCAATCGCATGCCCTGCGCGATCGCTCGCTCTCTCATGCGGATGTTGTGATCTTTGCTGCCCGTGAAATACATCAGCGCAGCACCAAAGCGATCGAGTGGCACTACACGCAAATCGACTTGCACACCCGACTTTGTCAGGACACTCGACTTCGTTTCGCCGTGCCCGAGGACGCGTGCAACGTCCGAACGATTGCAGAACGCGTCCATCAATTTCTGCGGCGCGCTCGCGCTCGCCAGAATGTCGAGATCACCGATGGTTTCGCGGCCGCGACGCAAACTTCCGGCAAACGCGATGCGCTGCACGCCGTCGATCTTCCCGAGTTCCGCAACGAGAGCGTCCGCGAGCGGCATCGCTTCACCGATACGAATGCGGCCGCGCGCGGTCTCGGCAAAGGCGATTGCTTCCTTCATCTTCGCAATCGACTTCTCACCCATGCGGGGAAGCGCCGCGACCTTGCCAGAATCAATCGCTGACTTCAACGTGGCAAGATCAATCACGCCAAGTTCCGTCCACATGGCGCGCGCCGTCTTCGGTCCAATCCCCTGAATGGCGAGGACTTCCTTGAGGCCAGCAGGAACTTGCGATCGCAACTCTTCAAGTTCACTCATGGTGCCCGACGTCGCGAATTCGTGGATTTTCGCCGCAGTCGAGGCACCGAGCCCTTCGATCTCTTTCAGTGCCGCAAGTTCCATCGTGCATGCTTCCAACGCAAGTCCTTCGACCGCGCGAGCAGCGCGACGAAAGGCGTTTACTTTGAAAACATTCGCCCCGAGAATCTCAGAGAGAACAGCAAGTTCTTCAAAGCAAGCGGCGACAGAGGCATTCGTTCGAGATTCAGCGTCAGACATGCCGCGAAGATATCAGGCACGCGTCGAGAGAAGCGCGAGCAGCACTTCACTTGTGCGCGAAGTTCCGCCCTGCTCTCGCCGAATGGTTTCGCGGCCACGGAACGCGATTTCCGCTCGTTTTTGCGGATCTGTGACAAGTTCCGCAAGCGTGGACTTCAGTGCGCCGGCTTCAACCTGTGCGATTCCGCCGTACTTCACGAACGCTTCCACAACGTCGCGGAAATCCGCAACGCGAGGCCCGATCACAACCGGCTTTCCGAGGCTCGCAGGTTCAATTGGATCGCTCCCGTAGAGTTTGCCAAAGCTACGGCCCATGACGACAACATCCGCCAGCGCGTAGGCCATGCGCAACTCGCCGATCGTGTCGAGTACGAAGTAGCGCGTCTCTGCATTTCCATTTTCTTTGCGCGAACGACGCACGCAGCCGGGAAGATTCGCGCAGACCCCATCAAACCACTCTGGCTTTCGCGGTGCGATGAGAAGTCGAGCACCTTCCGGAAGTGCATCGCGCAGCAGAACCTCTTCGCCGGGCTCGGTACTTCCCGCAACGATGAGTGGAACACCTCTCGGAATGCCGAATTCCTCGCGAAGTTGCCGACTTCCCGGCACTTCGTCTTCGATCTCAATCGAGTCCCACTTCATGTTCCCCGTCACGAGTACTTCCGGCGCCCCGAGTTCGGCGAACCGATCCGCAGACGCGCGATTTTGTGCAAGGACGATTGTTGCGCGTTCAAACATACCGCGTACGAATCGTTCAACGCGACGATAGCGACGAATCGATCGATCACTCAATCGGCCATTCACCACAACGACGGGAATGCCTCGCGCTTCCGCCAATCGCGTCATGTTCGGCCAGAGCTCGAGCTCGACAAGCACGATGACATCGGGCTGCACACGATCGAGCCAATGGCGCATCGCGAACGTGAAATCAAACGGAGTTCGCACAACTTGATGGGATTTCGCGAAGAGTGACTCAGCGCGCTTGAAGCCCGTATCCGTTGTGGAACTGACAAAAATCTCCGGGCGCAAGCGATCATTCGCAAGCCGCGCGACCAACCCACGAATCGCATTGACTTCACCGACAGAAACACCATGAATGAGAACGCGCGCCCGCTCCGTTCGCGGGTAAATGACACCTTCGCCAAGACGTGCTTTCCAATCGGTGCGCAACTTTCCAGTCCACCACATACGGATGAGCCAGAAGGGCGAAGTGATCAACGCCGCGAGAAAGTACGCAAGATCCGTCAACGCAAACGCGAACGGTTGCACTCGACGCCTCACGCGCGCGTTGCGCGAGGCCTGCGAGTCGCTGGCCTCGCGGTCACCGCGACGAGATGCTGCGGCTTCGTGATCGGATGAATCTTGTTGTTCGTCGTCGTGCATCGGCTACCGCAGATTTTTCGCCATCGCGGCGAGCCACTTCGCGCTTTGCGTTCCCTCGGAAAGATCCGCCACGCGGCCTTTCGAATCGACGTACATGGTCTTCGGAATCGACGGCGATGGATTGCGCGCACTCACGAACTCCATGAATTCGGGCGTCGCCATCAACTCAAACTCATTCGCGGGATTCGATTTGAGAAAGCCTTTCACCAGGTTTGCGCCGGTGTCGACCGAAACACCAACGATGGCCAATCGCTTCGGCATCGTTGGGAGTAACTCGTGCACGGTCGCGCGATTTTTGCGACATGGCCCGCACCAGGTCGCCCAGATTTCAATGATCATCGGCCGACCCGCGAGTCGCGAAAGCGGAAATGCGTTGCCCTCAAGATCGCGCACCACCAATTGATGCACCGGTCCCAATTCGGCGGGCGCGGTTGGCGCTTCGCCGACGCGCTCCTCCGTCTGGGAGCCTGCGGTCGCACCGTTCGCCCCACTGGTGGTCGAAGCTGTTGTTGAATCGGAATTGCCGTCATTCGCCGGACGCGAGGTTTGACCCGTCGAGACTTCTCCGCAGGCGGAAAGGAAGAAGAGCGCACCCGCGAAAAAGTTTGCTGCACGAAGAGGGCTCATTCGGACAGAATACCCGACCGTGAGCGTCCCGAGCGAACCCACTTTCACACCAACCCCACCGCGCTGGATTGTCGCACTCGACACCGGTGGAACGTTCACGGATGTCGTGGCTCGAACACCAAATGGCGAGATGCGTCGGATCAAAGTTCCGTCGGATGGAACGATCCTCGCCACGCCACTCTCCGTCGAACAAATCTCAGACGAAGGTCGAGAGTTTGTCGAAGTCGTCATCGCCCCCGCAGCCGGCCTTGTGCTGCCCGATAGCGTTCTCACGGATTGGACGGTCGAAGTCGCACCGGTCGAACAAACGTTGTTGACTTCGCCGGAACAGCGCAACCACCCGAACGACACGCAGCTCGACGGCAGTTTCGCCGATCACGCGAACACTCCGCAAGAAATCGCGCTCCATGTCCTCAGCCAACGCGGTGCCTTCATTCGCTTCGCGCCCAGCGCGTTCGCCGCACTCGCTCGCTGGATCGGCCGCCCGATGCGCTTCAGACGCCGCGTCGCACCGATCGATGCTGCGAGACTGGGCCTTCACCTTGTCACAAAGACGCCGCTTGACGAGCCATTGCCACCGATCGAGATTCGCCTCTCCACGACGCGTGGCACGAACGCGCTTCTTGAAGGTCGCGGCGCGCGCGTCGGCGTACTCGTCTCTGACGGACTGACGGGGCTCGTCGAGATTGGCGATCAAACGCGTGAGCATCTTTTCGCGCGCGTTCCAACACGCACGCGCCAAGTCGCGCATGGTGTTCAAGATCTGCCCGAACGTTCACTCGCCGAGGGAACGATTGATCTCGCTGCGTCGAGTGATGCACAGCACGGCGCCGCGAAAGCACTCCACGCCCAAGGCTGTGAGAGGATTGTTGTGTCGTTGGCTCACGCGCTCACCAATGAGCGCGAGCGAGAAGTCACGGCAACTCTGCAAGAGCGCGGAATTCCAGCGATTGCCGCGCGAGACATCGCTCCTCACCCACGACTTTTGACCCGTACCGAAACCGCCTGTGTACACGCTCGCATCGAGCCAGTGCTCTTCAACTTTGTCGACGACGCAACGCAGAGCGTTGTCACCGAAGTGTCCAAGACGTTCATCTTCACAAGCGCCGGCGTCCTTCAACCAAGCAATCGGTTTCTTGCGCGCGACACGCTCTACTCGGGCCCCGCGGGTGGAGCGCGCTCTGTAGCAGTCATCGCCGAACGCCACGGACTCCGACAAGCGGTTGGCTTCGATATGGGCGGCACAAGTTCTGATGTTTCGCGCGTCGAAGGAGGTGAAGTCGCGCAGCGCACCGAATCGCGTCTCGCGGGCATGACCGTCGCTGCACCGAGTGTTGCCGTCGAAAGCGTCGCCGCTGGAGGCGGTTCCATTTGTCGCGTGCGTGACGGTATTCTCGAAGTTGGTCCTGCAAGTGCTGGCGCGAATCCTGGCCCCGCGTGCTACGGCCGCGGAGGTCCGTTGACTGTCACCGATGTCAATCTCCTCGCGGGCCGCATGGCGACTGGCGCGGGAGCAATGAGTCTCGACCGTCACCGCGCAGAGCTCGCGCTGACTGCACTTTCGCAGGAACGCGGCATTCATCCCACGGAAACGATCGACGCACTTCTCGACATTGCAAACGCTCGCATGGCACTTGCGATCGAAACACTCTGTGTGCGCGACGGGGTTGATCCGAAAGGTCACGCGCTCATCGCGTTTGGCGGAGCCGGCGGACAACACGCCTGCGCGATTGCAGATCGGCTTCACCTTGATCGCATCGTTTTCCCGCAGTTTGCTGGTTTTCTCTGTGCCGAAGGCGTCTTTGCCGCGACACCCGCGAGATTCGTCACACGCACTATTCTGAAGCCGCTTGATGATGTTTCCGACTTGCTCGCTTCCGTCGTACAGAATGCGCAAGAAGAGGCTCGACGTGCGCTTCAACACGATGGATTCACCGATCACGTCACATCGACGGCGAGTGCGCTTTTGCGACTCATGGGTCAAGAATCCACGATTCCCGTTCCCTGCGCCACGCCCGAGGCGATGCGAGAGTCGTTCGTCGCGCAGTTTCGCAAACTCTTTGGCTACGAACCTCCCGCACGGCAGATTGAAGTCGTTTCGATCGAAGTCTGCATGCGCGCGCAGCCAGCGGCGAAGACAGAATCGCAACCCTCCTCACTCAACGCACAGACTTCGAAACCCGCTGTAGGCGCGGGCGCAAATCCCGAAGCGCGAATGCTCCCAATGCGCTCCGAAGGCGAACTCGTGCAGGCGCGAGTCCTGCACCGAAGTGCCATTCCGATGGGAGAAATCGTGCAGGGCCCCGCGCTCATCACCGATGCTGGCGAAACCGTCATCATCGACCGCTCGTGGCAGGCGCGCATGCATGCATCAGGTGATCTCATCGCTGAACGCGTCACGCCACAGACTGCGCGTACAAGCCAAGCAGAACAAGAACTCTTCGCGGCGCGCATTGAGTCGATTGCTATTGCGATGGGGAACGTTCTTGAACGAACCGCACTCAGCCCGAACATCCGCGATCGGCTTGATTTCTCGTGCGCCATTCTCGATCGTGACGGAACGCTTGTTCAAAATGCGCCGCACTTGCCGGTCCATCTTGGCGCACTTGGCATCTGCACCCGACTCGTCGCACAAGCGCTTCCTCTCGCTGAAGACGACATCGCCGTGACGAATCATCCAGCCTTCGGTGGATCGCATCTTCCCGATGTCACCACGGTCGCGCCCGTTTTCGTCGATGGCGAACGCGTGGCCTACGTCGCGGTTCGCGCACACCACGCAGAGATCGGCGGCACGCGGCCAGGTTCATTTCCACCCGATGCACGCTCACTCGCTGAAGAAGGTGTGGTGCTCGCGCCGTTTCTCGCGGTTTCGCGCGGAATCTTCGATCGCGAAGGTGTTCGTGCGCGCTTCGCGACAGGGCCAAATCCATCGCGTAACCCTGAAGAGAACATCGCCGATCTCGAAGCGCAAATCGCAGCAACGCGGTACGGCATCGAGCACGTCGCCGCACTTGCGCGTGAACTCGGTGCTTCCTTCGTGCAACGCTGCGAAAACGAACTCGCACGCGCTGACTTTGCGTTGCGTCGCGCGATATCCACGATGGATTTTGCCACACGTACCGCGACGCGCACGCTCGATGATGGCTCGCCGATCTCGGTTTCTCTTCAGCGGCGCGACACGTCAGGCGTTCCGTCGCTTGCGATTTCGTTCGAGGGTTCCGCCGCTGTTCATCCGGCGAATTTCAACGCGCCACTTGCAGTGACGCGCGCAGCGACGCTCTACGCGCTTCGCCTCTTCATCGATGAGCCGATACCGATGAACGAAGGGCTCTTGCGATCCGTGCAACTCGACCTTCCGACTGGGATGCTCCATCCGCCGTTCGTCGCCGATCCGTCGTGCTGTCCGCCTGTCGTCGCAGGAAACGTCGAGACGAGTCAGTCCGTAGTCGCGGCACTCCTCGCCGTACTTGGCTTGGCCGCCGAAAGCCAAAGCACGATGAACAACGTCCTCTTCGGCAACGATCGCTTTACGGTGTATGAAACGCTCGGTGGCGGCGCGGGTGCAGGGCCAACGTGTGACGGAGCGAGCGCGGTGCATGTGCATATGTCGAACACACGACTGACGGACATCGATGTCCTTGAGCGTCGCGCGCACGTTGTCGTCCGTCGTTTCATGCGGCGTCAAAACTCTGGCGGCCGCGGAATTCGTTGCGGTGGCGATGGCATCGTGCGCGCATACGAGTTTCGCGAACCCATCACGCTTTCGTTCTTCGGATCGCGACGAACTTTCGCGCCGCAAGGAATGGAGGGTGGCGCGCCAGGCGCGTGCGGCGATCAATATCTCGCGCGCGCTGACGGCGAACGCGTTCGCACGAAATCGACTTTCTCAATCCACTGCGCACCGGGAGATCGATTCACGGTCGAGACCCCAGGCGGCGGCGGATTCGGCGCGTGAACTTCAACGAAAAATCGCGTGCGCCGCAGAGCGATTGAGGCCGCGCGAGTTCGCCCGACGTGCCGCAGAGGTTTATGTCCGCTGCGGAACACGCGCGGGCAGATTGATGCGCTCGATCGAGCGTGCGCGGCCCGAACCGAGATCAATTTCGACAAGCGCCCCCTGCACGGCCTCACCGCCAGATCCCATGTCAAACGGCACATGCACACCAGTGGTGAAGTGCTTGAGCACCGCTTCGGTACGACGACCGATCACGCTGTCGTGCGGCCCCGTCATTCCAACGTCGGTCTGAAACGCTGTTCCGCCGCGAAGAATGCGCTCGTCCGCCGTCGGAACATGCGTGTGTGTTCCGAGCACCGCTGCAACGCGTCCATCAAGATGATGCGCGAGTGCCGCCTTTTCACTCGTCACTTCCATATGCGCCTCGACGAGCACGATTGGGTTTCGTTCAGGCATGGCCGCAAGCAATTCATCCGCACATTCGAACGGATCATTCGCCTGCACAGAACCGATGTGAATGCGGCCGAGCAATGTGATGACGAAGAGTTCGCGCGGGCAACGTTCGTCAGCGGGAATACGAATCACACGCTTTCCGGGTGTTCGCGCAGAGAGATTCGCCGGCCGAGAAACCGGCTTCGTTGGATCGTCGAGGTACGGAAGAATCTTGTGCTCGCGGAACGCGTGATCGCCAAGCGTGCAGGCATCGATACCGAGGCGGCGAAATTGATCGAAGAGTTCTGGCGTCAGCCCCGAACCGTTTCGCGCATTCTCCGCATTCGCAACGATGCGATCCGGCTTGAATCGCTCGCGAAGCACGGGCAACTGTTGATCGAGCGCCATGCGACCGGGAGCTCCGTTGATGTCGCCGAGAAATGCGAGACGGAGCGTGTTTGGCGGTGGCATTCGCATAGCCTAACGAACGGAGCGTCGGGTACACAGACGCGCTTGACTTGGGCATGACCGACAACGCGCGGGTTCACCGAACAACGCCCCTTCGGTACAGGATGATTCCGCCAAGGTGGGGAAATTCAGGTGCATCCCCTTGCAAGCGATCGGATTGTGCTACACTTTGCTCAACCAACGCGACGCCTTGAGCGGAAACGACCCGAAACAGTGGAGGCTGTGTGCCTATTCGGCACGGACACTCCAAGCGGAGATCGGTCGAGTGCTCGCTTCGGACATCGTTCGTTGGTGACTCCCCTCAATCTCACCCGTCGACCGCTCTGCGCGGTCCCTTCATCAGTTCTGAAGTTGTGAACTGTGACGTTTCGAGTTTTGAAGTTGGGATGTTGTGCGCTGGTCGCTCCGCGCGAAGACCTTTCGACTTCCAAGTGAGGTCATTCGTCGCTGATGCATCTGTGAAGTTGGAACCGTTCGAGTTCGAAAGCCGAAACAGGCGAGGCTGCCTCAGTATCCGATGTATGCAAGCGGGTTTCGCAACGCCTCATCAGATTCTGAAGCATCGGAATTCGAGTCTTCGGAATTCGAGTCTTCGGAATTCGAGTTCGAATGCACTGCAGCACCCCGCTCGACTGGGTTCATTTGCGAGTAGCGCGGGATCGCGGCAGCAGAAGGATCGCGAGCCGCGACTGCGATAGATGCGAGGGATGGACGCTGGCGAAGGAACTCCAGACGCCCGCGTGAGAATTGAATAAGAGATTAGACCGACATGCTGACCCCCACGATGTACACGCAAGGAATGCAGGTTCGCCACCGCCAACGCCCAGA
>JBJOHQ010000010.1:0-10332 GCA_046047595.1 Planctomycetota bacterium
TGATGCCGACATGCTCACCGAATCGGCCTTGACCGAAGGATCCATCAGACTTTTGCATCCTGCGCAGCGCCTCGAACCCGCGCTGGACCGCTTCCTCAAGTTTCGGCGAGATCTCCTCGGCAAGCGGTGCGTTCTCCGCCCCTTGCGCGACGGGGCGCGCGGGCTCGACGGTGTTTTGTTGGCCAGGATTCGCGGGCTGCTTCGGAGTCGTGGACTTACCCTCGTCCTGCGAGACGAGATTGTTCAGACGGACGACCGGGGTCGTGAATCCTCTCGACCTGAACCCCGTGAAGGTTGCGCTCAGCGCGGCGCTCAATGTCGGAACCAAAGTCCTTTCAACGACGGCAAACTCAGGCAGTACGGACGATGGCGCCGCGGATCGAGTGTTCTCTTGGTTCCCAGCCATGAACGAAACAGCGGTGCTCGAGGCTACCGTCACACTGCAGGGCGATACCGAAGCGTCACACTGTGGTGCCGCGACAGCGTGCGAGGCCCACCAAGCAAGACTTGACGCAGCTAGGTGCACGCCGAGTCGCCGCGTCTTGTCTGAGTGACAAGACTGGAGAATTGAGGCATATCCTCGGATGTTGCGACGGAAGTCGCCGTGGATCTCGCCGTGAACATCGCCGAAGACATCACTGAAGACATCGCGTCGGAGATTTCCTTGGTCACTCACTTGGATGCCTCCTCAGCAAGCCGACGGTAGTACTCGCGAGTAAGGCGCTCATAGATCGTCGATACGCGATCTCGCCTGCCTTGCAACACAAGTTCCCGTACGCGCTCTGGAAGTTGACCCCACTCAACACGAGCCTCGGACAACTCTCCACCGACTGCGGCTTCATCCGTTTCCCGAACACCTACTTCAGCCTCAGCGTCGCCAGAAGCAGAACTTGATGACTTCTGCTGCCCCTGCTCGCGACTGCGTTGTGGTTGTCGCTGCTGTCCATTTCGCTCACTTGGATCTTGCGGATCTCCGCCCTGCTGCGGCTTCGACCGAGAACGGGAACTTGAGGAGCTGCGCGAACCTTGCTGTTTCTTCTGTTGCTTCTGCGCTTCTTCGAGCAACCGCTCAAGCGATTTGACAACGTCTTCTTGAATCCGCTGCGTACCAAGTCCCGCATCACTCTGGTCGGTCAACCGAGATGAAGCTGAGCGCATGCCCTCAAGTGCCTTCTGCACGAGATCTTGAAGAGACGCCTCGTCGAGCGACTGTTGCAAACGCTTCGCTTGTTCTCGCTCTGCCGCATCGCTCGCACTCGCGCCTGATTGGCTTCCAGACGCGGATGAAGTCTCTGGAACACCCAACAACTCATCCAGCGACTTTGGAGACTTCGCAGCATCGTCGCGATCGGCCGAAGCTGGTGTATCAGGCTTTGAACTTGCAGCATCAGTCTGAGTCGCAGGCTTCGGGGTGGATTGCTCGGATTGGAAACTGCCAACGCTCGGCGATACGCCCGCTCCAAAGACAACAAAGCACAGTGCGCAAGTCGACAGGAATCGAGAAGTACCGAGGCGTTGTTCGCCCCGAACTCTCGGGTGTAGGTCGCGCTTGCACACAAAGCCGTCCGCAAGGTTTGGTGGATCCATCATGCGCTTGAACTCACTCATCGCAAACCCCCATTTCGAAGGTGCTCGGTTGCGCGCAGCGATGCTCTCGTGGAGGCATGCTGCGGTACCAACGACGATCCTCCACCACCTGATCCATCCTCTTCGCGCTCGCTCTTAGGGCGGACCTCTGTGCCTGAACCATTGCCGGTACCAATCTTCTCGGCGATCTTCGACCCGAGCTCGACAATCCGTTGCTGCTTCGCCGCGAGTTCAGCGAGTTGCTGTACACGCGTCACCGAATCCATTGTGTCCGCTTGTTCAGAGAATCGTCGGGTCTGCCGAGCCAGCGACTCTTGAAGACCCTTCAGAATCTTGATTTCCGCTACCGGCGGAACCGCACCCTGAGGCCCACCGCCAGAACCGCCTTCTCCACCACCATCAGCTCCATCGGACTCCTCAAATCGATCATCATCCGCTTGGCCCGCTTCGTCGAGTGCCGAAACAATTGTGGAAAATGCTTCAAGCGCCTCATCGACGAGTGGAAGAGCGGCGGCGGGTTTCCCTTCCGTCAGACCAGTCTTTGCCTCGCGAAGCGCACGATCGATGATGTCATGCATCTCAACCAACGCATCTGAATCTTGAATGTCAGGTTCTGCGTTGCGAAGTGCATCAACCGCAACTCGCAGCTCTTCTTGAACCGTCCCCAATCGACGACTTTCGACAAGCTCACGGCGCGCCAGTCTTCCTCCATCCGCCGGCACGATCCGCTCCGTCGAGCCACGAATCGCAGCCTCGCGCTCAAGGAAGTCGCGATATTTCACGAGCAACTCGTCTCGCTTCTCTTCTTCAGCGCGCTCTTCGGCACGATCCTGAGCCTCCTCAGCAGCAGCGAGCGCATCCTCCAATGCCTTCTGCGCCTCAGCCATCGCTGTTTCGGCATCCACCTTCGGATATGGATCAACCCGAAGCTTGTTTGCAACAGAAGCAAGTCGATCGGCCGCATCGTCGACAAAGCGTGCCGCTCTCGCCGACTCGCGACTCATAGACCGCGCATCACTGGCCGTACCTCGCGCATTTTGAGAAAGCACACCAACCGAGCGCGCGAGCCCATCTCGAACAGCCGAAGCGGCGGGGGTCGCGGCGCTGTCTACTTCTGCGAGTTCCGATCCGAATGCAACCGCTTGGTCGAGCAACCGACGGATCGAGTCAACAAGCGACTCAAGTTCGCGCGCAAGTTCCTCCGCACGCACTTTCTTGTCGTTCGCGAGTGCCTCCGCCGCCTTCGTCAGCGCGTCGCTCGCGCGCTGCTGCGCACCCTTCGATTGCTCAAGTCGATTCTGCTGCGCATCACTTGCGGCCTGTTCCATCTCATCGCGCACTCGGCCATCCTCGATGGCCTTCGCTGCCTCTTCAAGCGCCTTTGACTGCTCGCGATCAGCTTGCTCAATCGCCTTGGCGCGATCTCGAAGATCCTGCGCGACCTGCTCCGCTTCCTCGGATGCGTTTCGCTGGCGCTCCGCGAGTTCATCAAGTTCTGTGCGCGCGTCTGCGGTCAATTCCTCGCGTGATTCACCGTTTGACCGCGATGCAGCCTGATCCGTTTCGCGCGTGAGTTGCTTCACCTTGTTTGCCAACTCATCGAGCCGCTTCCGCGCAACCCAAGCATCTTCGTTTCGATCGAGAAGCCCAACGAGGTCCTCAAGTTCTTTACGAACCGCCTCCTGTGCCCCCGTCGCAGCCGCAGCCACGCGTTGCTTCTCTTCCGACGAACTGGCTTGCGCAGCCTGATCAAGACTACTGCTCGCTTGCGAACTCTCAGCTTGCGCAGCGTCTACCAACTCATCCGCTTGCTGAACGATCTCCGCGAGTACTCCCTCTGTTTCACCATTGCGCGTAAGCCGCGCCTTCAACTGCTCCAGTGCGTCCGCCGATCGCGAGAGCCCTTCAGTGACGGCACCCTGCGCATCGCGAGCCGACTCATCTTGTGGATTGCGCTCCACAAGATCACGCGCCTTCGCCTGTCGTTCATCCAGGCGCATGGCATCACGCCGCACACCCGCAAGCGAAGATCGCACTTGGCGCTCAAACTCATCCTCTGAAACGATGCGTAGGAATCTCGCCGCGCTGCGAACTCGTCGTCCTTCGCGCTCCGCTGAAGCAATGGCAGAGGTAGAGGCTGCCGCGTCTACTTCGCTCACCGACTCGGCGCTTTCGTTCGACGCCGCGCCGATGGGCCGATCGAGAAAGTCCTCCGCAAACGCGCGAAGTACGACCACATCGCCCGCCTTCAACGACAACCGAGAGAGTTCAAGCGTTCGCTCAGTCTCTGCTTCCGTCACGGACGCGCGAGGACCATTGGTCGACGAACCATCATCCGATGTGGTTTCGCGAAACGCTGGCGCCAACTCTTCGAGGACAAGACTATCCGAGCCATCTTTGCCAAGACGCGTTGCGATTTCGATACCCGCATCGCGCAATGCAAGATCATCACGCGACTCCGCACGCAACACCACACGAGCGTCTGGCAACACCGACTCGTCCTGCTCTGGCTCAATCAACGTCGCAGTTGGTGCACGATCTGCAATGACATCGAACGCGAATGCGATGGGTTCCTCTTGCGATATTCCGTCCGCATCGACAAGCGTCACTTCGATACGCACAGACTCGTTTGCACGTCCAGAAAGAACCCAACGCGTCGAATCTGATGCTTCGATGTTCAGTTCATATCCGCCACCAACACTCTTCGAAGGAGCTGTGACATCCGCGGACGCATCCGCCGACGCATCCGCCGGTTGACCAACGCCTAACTGCTCGGAACGTGCACCTTCCGAATCGCTTGTCGAATCCACCGCACTTTCACGGCCGATCACTCGGATACTCGACTTCCCGCGCTCATACGGAACTGCGCGGTTGAGCTTCATCTCAAGCCGCACATCGCTTCCTTCAAGAAGCGGATCGCGCACCACGGCGCGCGCGTCGACGCCTTCGCCAAGCTCTTCGCGTCGTACAGACAACATCGAAGACGCATATGCAGGCGGCTGCGCGGAAAGAACTGCGGCTTCAATCGCGGGCGGTTCGACAAATCGAACACGCATGACGTCGGTCGTCGCATCGCTCGATTCAAATCGAAACTCGAGTGCTTCTCCATCGACATCAACGAGGCGCTCAAACTCACCGTTCGGTTGACGAGAGAGAAGTACCTCTTCCCAAGTTCCCGTGCTCTTCCCGCGAACACTCGCATCGTTTGCGTCAGTCGCACTTCCGCTGGAAATCACGCGATACGAGGCGCGCACGCGCTCTGTTTCCGGATTACCAAGCACCAACTTTGCCCGCAATGCAAATGGCCGACCACGCGCAGCGACAACTCCATCTTGAATCAGGGACTCAACAGCGGTCCGAGCTGGCCACGACACTCCGCTCCATGGAGTGAGAATCCGGCGCAATGCAACGGACGCAGATTCTGGTTGCGCGATCGCGAATGCCGTCCACCCAGAAAGCACCGCGAGCAGTGCAAGTACGCGAATCGCGGTCGGTTGATAGCGAACAATCTTGCGAAGATCCGCTCCCGCCGCTCGCTCATCAGCATCACGAACCGCGCGCTCGGCCAACACGCTCGATCGAGTTGCGCCCGACAAATCAAACTCAACAGCTGGCACCACGCGACCGGCGAGTTCGGGTCGCATCCGTTCAATGCGAATTGCGACCTCTACTGGAGTGGCCGACACACGCAACGCGGGGTAAACGCGACGACGAAACTGTGCCCAAAGTGCGAGCAGAATCAAACCAAGAATCGCAAGCCGCAAAATCCACGGAAAGCGGATCGCAGCATCAAGCCCCGCTGAAACCGCAACGAGAAGCAGAAAAACTGCGAGGAGCGTCGACCATGCACCGAGTGCAAGCAATAGCCGCATGCGACGCCCAATCGCGAGAACTTCGCGCGTGAGTTTCGCAATGGGCTCATGTTTCAAGCGCAGCGCGTCCGAAGATGCACGCGCATCTTGTCGTGATGTGCCCGCAATTTCTGGTTGCGATGTTGAGTGGTCTTGATCCATATCGCTCGCTGCTTCATGTGTGGGTGTGGAAACGCAACTTCACAACTTCCAACTTTTCTCTCACACGAGCCGCAGCAACCTCCTTCCACACCACTCAATCGCAAGCAGCACGAGCAGTGTTGTCAGCGCGATCCATGTATCCCAAATCGTTCGTTCAACGCTCTCATCTGTTTCACGCGCACGAAGCGGGAGCAACTCTGCGAGTCCGCGCAGTGACTCGAGACTCAGTACTTGACCACCTGTTCGTTGTGACAAGTCTGAAAGCGCCGCGTGATCGGTATCACCGCGCCGAAGCTCATCGTCTGCGCGCACGACTTCAAACGCCGCTTCGAGATGTCCAAAGGCTGGATCATCCGCAACAGCAATAAAGCGGCCCGTGCGCTCGGGCGAGAAGATCGCACTCGCATCAGCACCATCGCGTGTCAACTCGACGCGCGCCACTGCGGCTCCTGTCAAATCTCGAATCTCAACAGGCACCACACTTGGTGCGCGCGCTGCAGACTCGTCGTCCACAATGCGCAAAGACACGACCGTCGATGCGCCTGGCACGATTCGAGTTGGCGCCACAACGAGTTCAGCGCGTGCATCGCCTTGCGCGATGGCTTCGCGCGACAGAAGACGGACAAGCGGAACCCAAAATCGCTCCGGATACCGTTCACCTTGGCCATATCGCCATCGCCAGATCTCATCGGTCGCGACATACATCACATCGCCTGCACCAAATCGCATCCGCATGACTGCAGGAGTTGCTTCACGCGCGCCAGCACCAACTCCCTCCGCAATCGCGAGAACCTCAGCGGTCGGCTTCCAACGAGCACGCGGAATGTCTTGTACGTATCGAAGTTGTGGCCAACGAAGCGACTTGTCCGTCAAAACGTCCGGCCAACCATCCTCTTCATCCGTGAGTCGAAGCACACCCAATCGCGCTGCAGCGGGTGTTGGTTCAATCAGACTCACACCCGCGCGTGGTTCAAGGCTGAATGGTGGTTTGAATGGAAAGAGATCCGCGAGCGGCGTCGACTCCCATGACATCGGTGTATTGCGCTCGCCGCCAATCCAAAGGAGTCCCGCGCCCCGATCCGCAACTTCACTTCGAATGATTGTCAATTGATCCGGCGAGAAGAATCCGCTCGGCACGTCACCAATGATGAAGAGGTCGTACTTCGAAAACTCCTCGCGAGTCCTCGGAAGGCGTGCAATCGGCAAGTTGCCTTCCTGCGCAAAATCACGGTCTGCGGAAAGCAGCATGATTGAACTCTCAAGATCCTTCTCGCGCATGAGAAGATTCTTGAAGTATCGATACTCCCAACGTGATGATCCCTCGACGTAGAGAACGCGCAGCGGTCGATCGACAAACTCCACCGCGAATTCGCGCGCATCATTCTCACGAACAAGATCCTGTTCGTCGGACACAATCTCAGCGCGCCAAGATCGACTGCCCGCAGACTCACTCGCCGCGTCGAGCACAACGGACACCTCTTCGCCGTCATCGCTTGCGGGAACAACTTTGCGTGTGATCTCTACGCCACTTGTCGAATCAACAATTCTCACAGAGAGATCACGATCGACTCCTCCACGATCGATGCGTACCTCGACCGGTACTCGATCGCGGATAAACGCTCTCGCGGGAACCGCGGCAGCAACAATCGCTGCATCACCGAGTCGCTTCGATGAACCGAGAGCGACAGTGTGTACTGGAATCGAATCGCGTTCGAATCCGCGCAGAACATTCGCTGAAATCGGGACCGCTGATCGGCCATCCGAGAGAAGTACAACCGCGCTCAGTGGGCGCCCACTCGCACGAGCGAGAGCCTGTCGAAGCGCGCCGTCCAGATCCGTTCGTTCACCTGTTGCTGCGCCAAGTTCCGGCAGAATGTTCGAGGCTTCTGTCGCTCCATCACTCGAACTGCGACGAGATGGATCATCCGTTGCTTGATTCGGAACGAACGAGAATGCGCCGCCTGCGAATCCGACGAAGTCAATGTCTTTCGTCTTGGCGACACTTTGAAGTGCCGGACGCATCGCTTCGAGTGCTTCCCGAACCTGCTCATCGCGACTCTCGCCGTTCGGGCCGTCTTTGATCGACATCGACAAACTGCGATCGACAAGAACAACCAGTCGGTCGCGTTCAACGCGCGTTCGTTCAAATCGCACCGCTGGACCAGCAATCAACACTGCAATCAACACCAGCGTTGCTGCTCGAACAAGCGACAGACATCCGCGCATCAGACGAGATGACTTGGTCACACCAGTCGCAATGCGGCGATAGCTCCACACCCCGACGAGCAGCGCTGCGACCACGACGAGAAACCATCCCCAGGATGGAAGCGGGCGGGCAAAGATGATGCGAATCGCGTCTACATCATTCGGTACATCACCGCCGAAAAACGTCGTTGCGATCCATGATGAGAAACGGTTCTCTTCAGCTTGGGCAAAAACTGAGGATGTGACTGACAACGCTGCGCCAATCGAAAACGTAGAACGCATCGTGTGTCGCGCATGACGAAGCCAACGATCGAACTTGTGGTGCATCACCGAGCACCTCCAGTTCCAACGCGTTGCGTTGAAGCTGCGCGATCACCTCGCGCAATCGCTGAGGCGCGAGAACGCACGCGACCGACCGTTTCGATTGCTCCCGCGCGACCGTTGTTTTGCGCGAGTGATGCGTGCGAGAACACGCGGCTCAAGACACCTTCTGTGAGGAGAAAGACCAAGGCCGCCACAAGGAGCGCGAACGACCAAACGCGTGTCCAAGACGACGACTCATCACTCACACTACTGCTGTTGAACACGGATGAACGCGTCGCTTCATCGTCACCTGTTGCACCGACTGAGACTTCCGCGATCTGCACGCCACCGAGTGGTTGAAATGCGGCGCGAACCGCCTCTTGCGTATTCGGCGTCAGTGCAAGCGACGCTGAGCGAACATTCGCAGCGATCATCATTCCGTCGTCACCCTTCCAAACTCCGGTCAGGGGAACGATCGCGGTGGAAACGCCATCCTCTCCAACATCAATCGCTGCCGACTCGCGCGTTGGGTCTGTCAAACGAAACACGCCTTCGCGTGCAACGCGCAGTCGATCACCAACCATGACTTCATCGCTCGAACTTGCAAGTTCAACGCCTGTCCGCACGATCTCTTGAAAGAGCGGAACCATCAATGGTTTCACGGGGAGATTGGTCCACGCAAGCTCTGGACTTGATGCAACACACACCACAAGTCCGCCCGACACACCACCCGAGACTCCACTCGAAGCCTCAATCGAGGCCTCACGTTCACTCTCAACAATGCCATCACCTTTCATGCCCGCCGCTTGTGGTGCATTGGATTTGCCAGACGGCATTTCTTCTGCGCTCTTTGGTGATTGCGCGGCAACAAAAGGAGTTCCGTCTGTGAAGAGTAGAACCGCCTCCGCACCAGTCACACCTTCGATCATCATCGCACGGCGCACTTCAATCGGCGCGCACAACGCTGGGAGTTCTGGAGCAATGGAAGAAAGCAAGCTTGAAGCGGGCTGTTCCTCACGGAGCTGTAGCGGTGTCTCAAACTCGCGTGCTTCAGGGCCCACACGCATCGCAACTCCGAGTCGTGGGAAAAGGGTCGGTCCCCAAGTTTGCGCCATCGACTCGCCACTCGGGAGCACCACCGCGACGCCACCCTCGCGCACAAACGCACCGATCACATCACACGATGCTGGTGAAACAAGATCAGGCCGCGCGAGAATGACCACATCAACACCGAGGAGTGCGCGCGTATCACAAGAGGCTGGATCAATGTCGCGCACACGAATGCCCGTGCTCGCTCCAAGACTTGGCATCAACGCTCGCGCGATCCAAAGTGAACCAGGCACTTTTTCAAGATCTGCGCCGTCGAGCGATGTCCGACGACCGATCACTGCGACTTCGATATCTCGGCGCACGTCGATGACGGCAAACGCGTTGTTCCCAACGGGGAGTACATCGTCGTCAATCGAAACCATCAGTTCGCACCGACGACGAGTGTTGACTTGCGCGTCTTTTTCTGGAACGACTTGGAACTCGACCGTTGACTCCGATTGACCCGCATCCCATGTCACGATGCGCGTAGAGACAGGATTGATGAGTTCCCCTGTCACGCGTACGCGCGACTCCGCATTTTCAAGATTCGATCCTTCGCGAGAGAGAAATGCACGCACGAGAAACGCTTCGCCTGACGGTAAAGCGCGCGTCTCGAGTCGTTCGATGCGCACGTCTGTCGGAAGTTCGACCGCTGGTGAAACCGCAAAGAACTCGATGTTCGTCGGGGTTGTCGCACGCTGACTCGCCGCCGACGCGTCTCCACTCGCATCCTGTTGCGAGTCGGCGTTCGAACTCACTCCAAACGTTTCTCCTTCTCGAAGCGCTCCTCGACGGAATGAACTCGCGACAAACACGCGACGCAAGCGAGTCGCTTCATCTCCACTTTCGCGCGCTGTTTCGCGCGCGAGACGCACTGCGCCGATGAGATCACTCGGCGTTTCGCTTGGTTGAATCCGCGCGAGGGCGCGTTGGAACTCCGTGAAGTCAGCGGTTGGCGCCAGCACCAACGATGGTTCCGAAGCAGCGGACACGATCGCGAATCGATCGCCTGTTCCACGCGACCGTTCTATCGAAGTACTCACTGCTTCACGAAGCCGTGCGAGTTCCGATTCTGCTCCGACCGAGAGCGCGGAGGTTGCTCCATGATCAATGACCGCCACCCATGTCTTCTCGC
>JBJOHQ010000011.1:0-4030 GCA_046047595.1 Planctomycetota bacterium
TTCGCGCCGGAAGGGGCGCGAAGCCGATCGAGGGCTCCCCATGCGGCGGCCTGCTTGTCAGGCGGGGTCGAGTGCGTCTCAGATTCCAAGTCGGCGACGATAGCCGCGAGTACGCGAGCGCGCCCGCGCAGTTTCGGTCGCACAAGTTTGAGCCGCGAGACTTCACCACGTTGGTCACCCGTAGCTCGCGAACGCGCGGTCTACACTGCGCGCCATGGTTGCGGACGCACGAACCCACGCTTCAGACAATTCAACCGCCATCGACCTCGTCGATGTCACCAAGATGTACGCGGGTCGCGTGCACGCACTGCAAGGGGTCGCGATGCGCGTCCCGCGCGGCGAGATCTTCGGTCTCCTCGGCCCAAATGGCGCGGGTAAGTCGACGCTCGTCAAGATCATGACGACGATCGTCCGCCCGACCACCGCGCACGGCACGATTCTCGGCATGCCGATCGGCCATCGCCCGACGCTCGCGCGCGTTGGCTATCTCCCCGAGCACCACCGTTTCCCCGCGTATCTCACAGGGCGGCAATGCGTCGAGTTCTTCGGCGCGATGAGCCTCATGCGTCGCGCGGATCGCAAACGCCGCACGGGTGAACTCCTCGATGTCGTCGGCATGGGTGCGTGGGGCGATCGACGCGTTGGCACATATTCGAAAGGCATGCAGCAACGCACGGGCCTCGCGGCAGCACTCGTGAATGACCCTGAACTCGTCATCCTCGATGAACCAACCGACGGCGTCGATCCGGTCGGCCGCCGCGAGATTCGCGATGTGCTGCTGCGTATGCGCGCGGATGGTCGCACGGTCTTCCTCAACAGCCATCTGCTCGGTGAAGTGGAACTCGTGTGCGATCGCGTGGCGATCATGCTGAAAGGGAAAGTCGAGCGGCAAGGCACGATGGCGGAACTCACGCATGAGAGTCGCGCGTGGCGTGTCACGATCGAAGGCGCTGCACCTGCGTGGTGTGCGGAGTTCGGCGTCGTGTCGATCGATGGAACGCGCGGAGCAATCGACTTCAAGTCTGATGAACTCGCGGTACTCCAGTCGCTGATTGATCGATTGCGCGCCGAAGGTCATGCGATCGTCGGCGTCCGCGAAATGCGCGAAAGCCTCGAAGATCTCTTCATGCGGCTCGTGCGCGACGTGGACGGTCGCACGGCAGCGGTGGGCGCGTCGAATGTGAATAGCGCGATGCGCGCGGGAGGTACGCGATGAGCATCAACACCCCTCACGCGCATTCGCCAAACGCCACACATCCGCTTGATCGGCGACATCTCTCGGCCTCCGATTACATCGTGCAAACGTGGGCGATCTTCGTCTCTGCCTATCGCGAACTCAACGCGCGCAAACTCTTCTGGGTTGCGCTTGCGCTGAACGGCCTCGTGATCGGCGCGGTCGCCGCGATCGGGATCGACGAGAAGGGAATCAGTGTGTTCGGTTATGCACTCGGCATTCCCGGCGTGAACACGCGCACGTTTCCCGACGGCCAACTCTACAAAGTGATCCTCTCCGCGCTCGGCGTTGGATTCTGGCTTTCGTGGTTGTCCACGATCCTCGCGCTGCTCTCGACCGCGTCGATGTTCCCCGACCTCGTGACCGGCGGCGTCGACACGATGTTGTCGAAACCCATCGGTCGCGGACGACTCTTCTTCACGAAGTTCGCCACGGGCCTCCTCTTCACGGCGCTGCAAGTCACAGTGTTTGCGTTGCTCGCGTTCCTCGTCCTTGGGCTGCGCGGCGGGGTGTGGGAACTCGGCATCTTCGTGGTCGTGCCGCTGATGGTCGTCTTCTTCAGTTACCTCTTCGCGGTGCAAGCGGTCGTTGGCGCGATGACAAAGTCGCCGATTGCCTCGGTGATCGTCACGCTTCTCTTCTGGATCTTTATCTTCCTTGTGCACTCGGGCGAGCAGTTCACGCTCGTTGGACGAACCGCAAGTCGGCTCGAAATCGCGGGCATCGAAGCGAAAATCGAGTCGCTCAAGACGGAAGAAGCGAAGGAAGGACTTCGCAAGCCGCTTGAGGATCAGCGCGCAGATGACGCGAACTGGGTGCTTGCACACCGGATTTTCTTCGGCGTGAAGACGGTGCTCCCTAAGACGACGGAAACGGCGGGGCTCGTGACGCGTGCGCTCGCGATCACTGCCAACATCGGTGATGAAGAGGACGCGGAGGCCGAAGACGAGAACACGCGTCGTCAGCGCGGGTTCTTCCGATCGCAGTTTGTGACAGAGCGCAAACTCCGAAGCGCGATGGACGAGGAAATGGCGAAGCGGCCCGTGTGGTGGGTGGTCGGAACGAGTTTCGCGTTCGAAGTCGTGTTGCTCACCTTCGGTGCATGGTGGTTCCGGAGGCGGGACTTTTGAAGAGCGCTCGCGACTGGCGGCGGGGCGGCTTCGCCGCGTCCGCCGCTCTCGCTCGCTTTCTTCGGCGCCCCTCGGAGTGAATCCTCGGGGGCCGAGATGGGCGGTTTGAGCGCTCGCGACCTGCTTCGCAACTTGCTCGCTCTGGCGCGAATGACGCGGGGTGCCCGCTCTCGCTCGCTTTGGCCAGCCTCGCCGCGAGTGAATCGCGGCGGGCTGAGAGGCGTGGTTCAAGCGCTCACGACCTGCTTCGCAACTTGCTCGCTTTGGCGTGGATGACGCCAGAGGGAGCCGCCGCAGCGGCGACCGCGACAGGCACGAGCGCTCGCAACCTGCTTCGCAACTCGCGCGCTTTGGCGTGAATGACGCCAGAGGGAGCCGCGGCAACGGCGACCGCGACAAGCACGGGTGCCCGATGTCTGTTGATCGAACGCAGTGAGATCAGCAGCCATCGGAACGGATGACGTGATGTCTCGGCGAGTTCCACGCCTTGAAGTTCGAAGGTCCACGGTTCCGATGGCTCTCGGTGTTCACTTCGCTCACACCTCGAGACATCGGGCACCCGTATCTGAGCGCTCGCGACTGGCGGGCTGCTGAAGCTTCGCTTCAGGTGCCCGCTCTCGCTCGCTTTGGCGTGAATGAGGCCGCTCTCGCGCGCTTTGGCGTTGATGACCTCGTCGAAGGCGGAGCGCAGCGAAGCCTGAGCGATGGAGTGAAGGCGTCGTTGGTCGTTTCGTGTGGCACTACCCTTCTGCGAAGCAGAAGGTAGTGGCGAGACGCACGAGCACACACAAAGCGACCATGGAACTTCGTTGCGCCCTGCGTCTCTTCCATGTCTCACCATCACCAAAGGTGATGCCACACGGCACGTCACCAGTCGCGGAACGTCATCCTCTCGCGCTTCACTTCGTTCCGCGCTCGTATTCGAGCGCCCGCGCCCACACTTCACGCCTCATCCGCGGCCAAGTTCCGTGCCGCGATCACGCGCGGCGCGCAGCGTCTCGAGCATGAGCCCGTCGAGGCCGCCCGCGCGCGATGCAGCATCGTCAAGCCGCGCGAGTCCGGCCGCGGTGGTGCCGCCCTTACTCGTCACTTTCGCACGCAAAACTTCGGGCTCCTCGCGGGTCGTATCGAGCAGCGACGCAGCACCGATGAGCGTCTCACGCGCGAGGGCGCGCGCGGTGTCCTGCGGCAAACCGATCTCTTCCGCGGCGTAGGCCCACGCTTCAAGAAAGCGAAAGACAAACGCAGGGCCAGATCCGCTTACCGCGGTGACAGCGTCGAAAAGCGCCTCTGGAACACGCACGGTGCGTCCGACCGACGCGAAGAGTTGTTCGACCCTCTGAAAATCCTGCTCGACAACGTCGGCATCGGACGCGACCGCGGTGATCGCGCGGCGGACAGCAGCGGGGGTGTTTGGCATCGTGCGCACCACGCGCGCAGCACCACCGAGTGCATCTCGAATCGCGTTACTTCGTACGCCTGCCATGACGGATACAACAAGCGGGCCATCGGCTGCGACTCGACCAATCGAGCTCGCCGCCGCAGCGAAGCTCTGTGGCTTCACGGCAAGCACGACAAGTTCCGCCTCGGGAATCGCGGAGGCCTGCACCGCACGCATGCCCATCTCGCGAGCTTCGTCGATGCGCGCTGGCTCGGGGTCCATCAC
>JBJOHQ010000012.1:0-4363 GCA_046047595.1 Planctomycetota bacterium
TCCTTTTCATCGCACTCTCGACGGTGATTTCGCGGCCGAACAAAGAGTCGCAAGCACTTGCCGGTGCGCGTGAGAATGTGAAGTCGGCACTCGATGCACCGCGACCAGAAGACATTGCTCCGGCACCCGCGCCCGCGAAGCCGACGGCTGAGTCGAGCGCGACCGCATCGAATGCGGCGAACGCACCGAAGCCCGCGGCACTGCCGACGCCAACCTGGATTTGGGCACCAAGCGGCGCATCATCGGGTGCGAAGACCGAAGATGCAGTGATCTTCACGCGGCGTTTCCGCGTTCCAGAAGGCGTGAAGGCAGCGCGACTTGTCATCAGCGTTGATAACGGCGCGTCTGTCGCGCTCGACGGAAAGACGCTCGTCCAAACGGGCGATTGGCAAGAGCCAAGTGAAGTGGATCTCGGCGCGCTCTCTGCTGGGGTTCATGAACTTGTCGTCGACGCGCGCAACCAAGGAGGTCCCGCTGGGCTTTGCGCGATGATTGAGTGGACGGAAGCGGATGGCACGCGCACGCGCGTCGTGAGCGATCCTGCGTGGCAAGCGAGCGGCGCGTGGACTTCGACGCCTGTACCTTCGGCGATTCTTGCGAGTCTTGGCGAAGGTCCGTGGGGCGATGGTGTTGTCGAGAGTTTCGGTGGGGCACCTGGTGAAGTTGCGGATATCGCTCGCGCCATCGCGGTTCCGCCCGGATTCATCTGCGAGCTCGTCTACGTTGCGCCGCGATCGCGTGGCTCGATCGTTGCGCTCGCGGCCGACGAAGCAAACGGCCGACTCATCGCAAGCGCGCAATATGGCCGCATGTTTGCCGTGAAGCCCGCGAAGGATGGTGAACCTGCGAGCACTTCAACGATCGAACTCATCGAGCCAGAGATTGGCCGTGCGCACGGCGTACTTGTCGTTGAAAATGATCTCTTTGCAGTTGTGAACGAAGGCGGCGGTGACGCGCGCGGTGTGTGGCGTTTGCGCGACACCAATCGCGACGGAACTTACGACGAGAAGAAGATGCTCGTCGCGATTGCGAAGGATGGCGGCGAGCATGGTCCGCACCAGATTGTTGCCGCGCCCGATGGATCGCTTTGGGTTGTTGGCGGAAATCACTGCGCTGTTCCAGAGCCTGCGCTCGCGGATTCGCGTGTGCCGCGCTTCGGAAGCGATGGACATTGGGAAGAAGACATTGCGTTTGATCGCCTGTGGGATGCGAACGGACACGCGGTTGGCGTGATGGCGCCAGGCGGCTGGATTGCGCGTACCGATCGTGAAGGTTCGAAGTGGGAACTCGTCACGGTGGGCTTCCGCAACTCCTACGACGTGGCGTTCGATGAGATTGGACGCGCGTACACATTCGACAGCGATATGGAATGGGACATGGGTTTGCCGTGGTATCGCCCGACGCGCGTTTGCGAACTCCCGAGCGGCGTTGACTACGGTTGGCGTTCGGGCAGCGGAAAGTGGCCAGAGTGGAGCCCAGATTCGTTGCCGCCCGCGGTGAACATCGGGCCTGCTTCGCCGACGGGCGTGATGAATTCGCTTGGGTTGCAATTCCCGCCGCCGTGGAACGAATGCATGTTCTTCCTCGATTGGACGTTCGGCACGATGTGGGCGGGCTTCATCACCGAAGAATCGCGCGATGCATCGACGCCGCAATTCCGCGTCGAGCCGTTCGTCGCGGGCCGCCCGCTTCCGCTGACGGACGCCGTCGCGATGAACGGCGAGATGTACTTCTCTGTCGGTGGACGCAATCTGCCGAGCGCGATTTTCCGCGTGCGCGCCGAGAATCCAATCGCGATCAAGCGCGCGCCGATGCCGGTGCCGTCGGCGCTCGTCGAACGCCGCGAACTCGAGAAGTTCCATCGCCCGATGGAATGGGCCGCGGGCCCTGCAGCGGTTGCGGCAGCATTCCCTGCACTTCGTTCGAAAGATGCAGGTGTCCGCAGCGCCGCGCGTATCGCCATCGAGCACCAGCCTGTCGTGCAGTGGCGTGAGCGCGCCATCGCGGAAACCGATCCGCAGGCATCAATCCTCGCGCTCGTTGCGCTCTGCCGCATGGGTTCACCCGATGTCGATGGTGCGCCAGTCGCAGCACGGCTTGTCGCACTCGAGCCTGCAGTGCGTGGAACACCGCTCGAGCGCGAGTGGCTTCGTGCGTGCGAATTGTGGATGTTGCGCTTCGCGTCGCGATCGACAACCGTCGGTGGCGGCGAAGCACTTCGTGAAGCACTTCTTGCAAACTACCCCGCAAAACAAGCGGATTCTGATGCGAGCATGGCATGGGAACTCGACATGCACCGCGCGAATCTCCTCGCGAAACTCGGCGCACCCGAAGCCGTGGCCGCGGCAGTAGCGCTTCTTGAGCGCCCTGATACGCGCGCGCCTCAAGCGGTCGACGCGGCGTTGCTTGCGCGCGGCGGTCCGTATGGCAAGGCTGTTGCTGACATGCTCGCGAATGCGCCCGCAACGCAGAAAATCGGCATTGCGTACGCGATTCGAAATGCGAAGAACGGTTGGAACGCGGATTTGCGAGAGCGTTTCGCGCGATCGATCGCGGCGCTGCAGAAAGGCACCGGCGGAAACTCGTTCGCTGGCTTCTTGAATCGCATCGGTGAGGAATTCACGTCCAATGCGCCGGAAAGCGAACGCGATCGCTTGGCGGCCGCGATTGGTGGACGTGCGTTCGACACATCGCTTCCAATGCCGCGCGGCCCTGGTCGCGCGTGGACTGTTGCGGAGATCGTTGCGCTTGGACCGAAGTTGGTGGGTGGCCGCGATCACGCGGAAGGTCTGCGTGCATATCGAGCGACGCAGTGTGCGCAATGCCACCGCGCTGGAGGCATCGGTGGAAGCGGTGGACCTGAATTGACGGCCGTGTCGCGGCGTTTCTCGCTTGAAGATCTCGCGGCGAGTCTTGTCGAGCCAAGCCGCACGATCAGCGATCAATACGAAAACACGGATTTCCGCCTGAAAAACGGCTCCATGATCACGGGCCGCAAGGTTGGCGAAACCAACGATGCAATCGAAGTGCGCACGAGTTTGCTCTCGGATGCGCGCGAAACCATTCGCAAGGAAGACATCGCGTCGAGCGCGCGCAGTCCGCTCTCGCCGATGCCCGCGAATCTCATCGACACGCTTTCAGAAGGCGAGTTGCTCGATCTGCTCGCGTTCCTTCGCGCTGGCGGCGATGCGGGCGACTCTGCGTTCGTGAAGACGGATGACGATGGCTACCTTGAGATTTTCAACGGCACATCTACGAACGGCTTCACGTTTGATCCGCGCTTCTGGTCGCTCGATGGTGGAGTGCTCGTCGGTCGCGCGACGCAGGCGAATCCCGTGCCGCACAACACGTTCTTTGTGTGGAACGGCGAAGTCCGTGATTTTGAACTCGAAGTTGTGCTCAAAGTGAACGGCAACAACTCGGGCGTTCAGTATCGAAGTGAACTCTTCGGCGAACATCGTCTGCGCGGTCCGCAGATCGACGCGCATCCGAACCAGCCCTACGTCGCGATGTGCTACGAAGAAGGTGGCCGCGGCATCTTGGCGGAGCGCGGCACCGCGCTCACGATCGCGGCCGACGGTTCGCGCACAGCGGCTCCACTCGCGGGCGCGTCCGCTGCCGCACCTGACACGGGTGAATGGCACACCTATCGCGTTGTCGCGCGCGGCAATCGCATGGAACACTTCCTCGATGGAGTGCCGACCGCGACCGTCATCGACGACTCGAAAGAGCGGGCAAAGGGCGGAAAGATTGGATTTCAGATCCACGGTGGTGAACCCACAACCGTCTCAGTGCGTAGCGCGAGGCTCAAACGGCTCGACGCGTGACGCGTTGGGCCGTTATCGGTCTTTTTACATTTCAATGCCGCTCGTTCAGATTTCGTTGGAACCTTCGCAAGAGGTTCGCCCCCGTTCAGCCGATATCTCCGCGCCCGAGTGACTGAGTCGCTTGCTGCTTTTGGGCAAGGCTCAGTGCTTGCGTTGTCCGAGCAACTGTGTGTGCTTACTTGGTTCGCTTGCCTCTTACGACTCTTACGAGCGTGTCTTTACCTGAATCCCGTAGCCTTTGGCCTTCGGTGAAAGACACCGATCTTCGAACTTGAATCTGAACGGAACTCGAACACATGTGCGGAATCGTTGCCTACATCGGCCGTCGCCAAGCAGCAGACATTCTTCTCGAAGGCTTGAAGCGCCTTGAGTATCGCGGCTACGACTCTGCGGGTGTTGCCGTCATGAACGGCGGACTCAAGATCGCGCGGTCGGTTGGTCGCGTGGCGAATGTCGAGAAACTCATCAACGATCGTGGTGGTTTCAAGGGAACAATTGGTATTGCGCACACCCGTTGGGCGACGCACGGCGGCGTG
>JBJOHQ010000013.1:0-3879 GCA_046047595.1 Planctomycetota bacterium
CGGCGTAGCCCTCGGGGCCGTAGCGCTCGTAGCAGGCGGCTTGGATTTTGACGGCGGCGGTGTCGGCGGCGACCGATTCAATCACGCCAAGCGAGAACTGTTCGATCGCGGCGGCGCAGGCAGTGAAATTACCCGCGCTCGAACCGGCGCCTGTGCCAGAGTTTGCGGGGCGAATCGCGTCGGGCAAGCGCTCGACGACCGGGTCAAGGCCAACGCAGGTGGCGCTTCCGACGCGCGCGACGCGCTCCATCAGGAAATCGCCCGCATGGAATGCAGGCTTCACGGTCGATGCAGTGCTGACAGGACTTCCGGCGGCGGCTGAGCTCATGGGGCGCAAAGTGTAACGCGCCACGCCCGAGCAGACTCGTCACGCAGGCTTGGTTGGAGTGGATGGCTTGGCCGAATCAGCAGGCTTTCCGTGGTTTTCACAGAGCTCCCGCAGGTATTTCCACGAGTAGATGCCCGTGTCGTGGCCGTCACTGAAACGAATGCGTACGGCGTAATGACCAATCGGCTCGACCGCCAGAATCGTGAGTGGGCCCGCGGACGCGCCCGCCGAAGACGGCAGCACGGTGAACGGATTCCGCTCCATCGACGAGCGGAGTTCGCGCGCGTCGGCCGACGGCGATTGCCGACGCAACGTTCGGACGTCGAGAAAGGCGTGCTTACCGTCATCCCAACGAATCGTGACGCCGCGATCGCGCGCGACATCGAGGTGAACAGGCCGCGGGCCGCCTGCGCCGTGAGGTTCGAGTTCTGGCAGAGCCATCGACGCATCGTACCTCTCGCGGAGCGACGCGTTACCTTTCCATGTTGACGCCTCGAAAGGTGATCGACGCGAGACGCGAAACGCGACGGAAGGAATGCGACGAAAGCAAGGCGACGAAAGAACGCGATGGAACCATTTTGGCGACAACTTGCACCTGATGAGATTCCCGCAGCACTGCGCGCGGAACTGCTCGCGCACAAAGAGCGAAACGCACCGAGCGAAGGCACCGCTGATACTGCGAGTGCGCCGAGCATCTTCGCCTGCGCCCATCGTGTTCGCGAAGACGAAGTCAGCGCGCTTGTTCCGCATGCGAACAACATCGTGATCCTCGGTTGGATCGACCGCATCGCGGAACTTCATGGCGCGCACGCTGGCGCCGCACGAGAGACGGTCGCGCGCGACGGCCGCATGTGGTTCGTGGCGCGACATGAGATCGACTACCTCGGCGAGAGTTTCGTCGGCGACACGATTGTGATCGCAACATGGATCGAGAAACTCGGTCGCACGAGCCTCACGCGCGCGACCGTGATCGCACGCGCAGATGACGGTGACAGCAACGCACCCAAGCCACTCGTCCGCGCGTCGAGCCGCTGGGCGTTCGTCGATCTCGCGACGCGGAAACCAGCTGCGATTCCCGATGCGGTGCGGCGAGCGCTGGTTGGGATGTAAGTCGTCGGAGCCGGCGCGCAAAGACTCTCGCATCCTGCTTGAGCGCTCGTGACGTATTTGAGCGCTCGCGACTTGCTTGAGCGCTCGCAACCTGCTTCGCAAATTGCTCGCTCTGGTGTGGATGACGAGGGAGATTTCCGAAGGCGGAGCGCAGCGAAGCCTGAGCAGTCATCTTCGGAGTCGTGTGTCGTTTCGTGTGCCACTACCTGCTGCGAAGCAGGAGGTAGTGGCGTGAGTCAGAAGCACGAACCACGCACCAAGTGCCATCTGTTGAATCCCACCTCCCTGCCACGCGTCGCCATCACCAGAGGTGATGCCACACGAGACGCGCAACGTCACCAGATGTCATCCTCTCGCGCTTCACTTCGTTCCGCGCTCGTATTTGAGCACTCGCAACCTGCTTCGCAACTTGCTCGCTCTCGCGTGAATCACACCAAAAGTCGCCGCCGCAGCGGCGACCGCGACGACGACCGACACGCCAGTGCCCTGAGGATTCACTCCGAAGGGCACAACCAGAGGGAGCCGCCGCAGCGGCGACCGCAACGACAACGCGGCGACCGCTCAAAAACGAAAAACCCCGTTCGATCATTTCTGAGCGGACGGGGCGGAGGGGAGAAAGATGACAAGTTTGATGTGGCGAATGTGTTGGCAGCCATCGTCATGCTGCGCGCTTCAGATTCGTCACGCGCCATCGTGAACTTGGGTTCGCGTCGGTGTTTCCAAGCTTCGAACTCAACTTCGCGTAGGCGATCAGGAGGAGAACCCTTCTGACGAAACTCTTGTTCGGCGAAGACACGCAACTCTCCACACATTTTTTAAAAATACGATCCACACACACGCGACGCGCGATTCCGACGCCTCGGCTACCCTCTCAAAATGCAAGGTTTGCCCGCATTCTTCGCTTCCTGCGCGGTTTTTGCCGCGGCCGCACACCTCACCAGCGCTGCGGCTGTGACGCCCAATCCCGCGACGACTCCCCCATCGTTCGCGAAAGACAACACCGGCAGCGCGATCGACGGGCAAGTCGTCGCGCAGCCCGCGCGACCGAAGCGACAGATCGTCGCGATCATCCCCGATCGCACGACTGGCCGCGATTGGGGCCTCCGCTACTTGCGCGAGTCGGTCGAAGACTTCAATCGCACGAGCCCCGATGCCGTCTTCTCTGTTGGCGATCTCGTGCAGGGTTACTCACGCGATCACGAGCACGTGCTCGGCGAGCGACGAACATTCCTCGACATCGTCGGCACGTTGGAGATGCCCTTCTATCCAACGCCTGGAAATCACGACCTTGTGAGCGGCAAGCGCGACGCAAGCGATCGTTCGTTCGCTGAGCAATACCGCGCGATGTTTGGACCGCTTTACTACGCGGTTGAATTGGAGCTCGCGAGTTTCGTCATTCTCAACACCGAAGATGGTGACGGCCGCATCGAACCAGGATTTTCCGACGCGCAACTCGCGTGGCTCGATACGACGCTTGCACGTTTGAAGACGCGCGAGCGCCCCATCATCATCCTCTTCCACCGACCGCTCTGGGATCACAAGCCCACGCGTTGGGACGAGCGCGTGCAACCGCTCTTGGTCAAACACGGCGTTGATTACGTCATCGCGGGCCACTACCACGCGCTCTGCGCGCTTCCTCCGCGCGACGGCATTCCGTATCTCCTGCTTGGAACCTGCGGCGGCGCAAACGATCAACATCCACTCGCGGGCCACCTCCAACACACGACGTATCTCGTCATCGAAGAGAACGGCACCATCGATCCGTACCACCAAGTTGCAGGCTGCACGCTGCCCGTCGATTGGGTGACGAAGAGCGATCAAGATGCGGCGTACGGATTGAAGAGCGCACGCAACGCGGTCACCATTCGCGGCGCCATCGAAGATCCGCTCGGGAAACCTGTCGAAGGCGAAATCGAATGCACGCTTCGCAATCCGATTGATCGCGAAGTGGAGTTCGCGCTCTACAAGACGCGCGCACCTGAGCCATGGCGCGTGACGGATCGCATTGCGGAGGGCGACAAGCAAGTCGACATCGAACGCGCTTGGACGAGTCGAACGCCAATCGACCTCTTCAACGCTTCCACAACCGACCTCAACACTCCGTTCCAACTTGAACTGCCGACGGAAGTCATCCGCCTCGCACCGAACGAGACGCGATCGGTTCGCATCCCCGTTTCAGCCGCCGCGCAAGTCGAGCCGCGTAGCCCAGCGCCCTTTGACGTCGTCGCGACCTTCGTCGATGGCAAGTCGCGCCGCGTTCCGATCGTGCTCCGCCAGCGCGTGCCGATCGCACGCACGATTGCGCTTGGGACAAGCCTCGAAGCCGCGACGACGTACCCCGTTTGCGTATGGAACTGGACTGAATACGACACGGGCGAACCAAGCGCGCGTCTGCGCTTCGCCCGCACCAGCGCGTCGGCGCTCTCGATGCGCATCGACGC
>JBJOHQ010000014.1:0-4644 GCA_046047595.1 Planctomycetota bacterium
GACGCAAGCGGAGTCTGCGGACGATGTTTCCGATGATGTCTCGAACGACGAGATGGATGCGGATGACGAGGGCGAGTCCTGGCGCCGCGCAGCGTGAGGTATCGCGCCGCGCAGCGTGAACCTGGCGTCGCGCGGCGTGAGGTATCGCGCCGCGCAGCGTGAAGCACGCTCGCTGACGCGCTCTACCATGCGCGCATGCCACGCCGCACGATTCAAGAGTTTCGCGCCGAACGCGCGAAGGGACAGGAACGCCTTCTCGACCACGACCACCTCGGGTTGAAGCGGTTTCTTCGCCTCGACAGCGCTGCCTACGAAGACGGCGCGCTCGATGGGCGCACGAAGGAATTGCTCGGTCTCGTCGCAAGCGCTGTGCTTCGCTGCAACGATTGCATCGATTACCACCTCGAGCAGTGTGTCAAAGCGGGTTACTCGCGTGAGCAACTCGTCGATGCGCTCAACGTCGCGATGATCGTCGGCGGTTCGATCGTGATTCCGCACGCACGCCACGCGATGCTTTCGATCGACGAGCTTTTCGCCGAGAAAGCAGCGAACGGAAGTTCGGGTACGTGAGCGAGGAACGCGCGTAAAGCGGTTGCGCGCGCAATCACGCACGCTTCATGCGAACGAGGACGGTCACGCCGCCCTTGACGCGTTGGCCCTTTGCGACAAGAACGCGCTCGACTTCCGCGGTCGGTACAACGAGTTCGGTCGTCGAACCAAACTTGATCATGCCGTAGCGTTCGCCGCGTGCGAGATGCTTTCCTGCCGAGACAGGGCAGACGATGTGCCGCGCGACTTTGCCTGAGATCTGCTTGACGCCGAGAAGAAGGCCGCTTGCGGTGCGGAGGCGCATCACAAGCGACTCATTGACCTTCGCGCTCTCTTCGATGCGCACGTCGAGGTACTTACCCGGCGTGTGAATCGTGTCGACGACGGTTGCTTCGCACGGCGCGCGATTGATGTGCACATCGAATACCGAGAGATAGATGCGCACGATCGTCGCGGGGCCACCCGTCGCGACGTGATCGGGTACTTCAAGTACCGCACTCACGAGGCCATCGGCAGGACTCACGAAATCTCGCGCTTCACCCGTCGCGGGGCGGCGGAAGAGTGGATCGCGGAAGAACGATGCGAGCGCGGCCCACACGATTCCCGACGCGATGGCGAGCCACCACCAGCCGAAATAGACACCCGCCGCCGCGGGAACCGCAGCGGCGAGTGTGATGATCATCCATTCACGAGTGCCGTAACGCGTCAGCAACATCGGCGCGCGTTACTCAGAGGCCTTGCCGACGAAGAAGCCGACAAGTCCGAAGACGGCGGTGATGCCCGCGAGGCTGCCTGCCCACGCGAGGATGTTGCCGGAGAACGCATTCGCAACGGCCGAACCTGCACCCATCGCGGCGCTGACCGCGATGAGGCCGCTCACGACGATGCCCGCGAAGGCCGCAATGAGTACGCCCGTTCCAACGCCCGACCATGCGCCGTCGTATGGCTCAGCTGCAACCATGCCGGTCGAGCCGATTGGTGCCGACGATCCGAGGGTCGGATCGTTCGAGACCGCATCGAAGAGACCCGAACGGCCGGGGGCAGATTCGCCCTCGCTCGAGTAGACCTGCTCAATGAGTTCGGCGCCGAGTGCGGTTTCTTCGCTCTCGCGGGTGAGGTCAAGGAGGCCGGAGCCGGAGCCGACGGTTTCGAGACCGATCTCGACGCCGTCTTCGCCCTTGCCGCGTCCGCTCAATGCAGAGATGCCTGTTTGATCGTTGAGGTCGATGCCTCCGCCGATGCTCTTCGTGCCCTTCGGCGTCGAATCAGCAAGGCCGAGCACCGAGTCGTCGAGGAGCGACGATGGCTTCGACGACGAACCACCCGACGAACCACCCTTTGAGGGAGCCGGCGACGACATACCAGGGCCGCTGTCCGCAAGACCGATTGCACCGCCAGCGGCGGAATCGTCGAGAAGACCAAAGCCTGCGCCGCTGTCGCCCTTCATGTCGCTCTTCATGGCGAGGATCTCGACTTCTTCGACGCGGAACTTCGCTTGTCCCTCGTGCTGGACGCGCGTGAGCTTGCCCGAATCAGCAGTCTGGTTGACTTGGTCAACGTTCCAGCCAAGGCGCTTCGCGGTTTCTTCGAGGGTGTAGAACGACTTCGTGGCCATGTGCGACTCCGGTTGGCGGGAGCGTGTCCCGCGAAGTTCCGTACGCTACCCGTCTCGGGCGAACCTCGCAAGGTTGCGAGCGGGTTGCTCGGCAAGATTGAAATACGTTTCGGACGGCCAACTTTGGCCCGCGTGATGGCGAAAAAGAGCAGAAAACCTCCGGTCGTCGCTCGCGTTCAGGCTCAGTCGGGCCGCGCACGCGCGGGGTCGCGTGATGCCAACGTGCCGAAACTCTTGGAAGCGTGGTTTCGGAGCGCCGCGCGCGACCTGCCGTGGCGTCGGACCCGCGACGGCTATCGCGCCTTGGTCAGCGAACTAATGCTCCAACAGACGCAGGTCTCGCGGGTCGTCGAGAAGTTTGAGCCGTTCATCGCGCGTTTCCCGACGCCCGCGGCGTTGGCGGCCGCGTCGGAAGACGAGGTCCTCGCCGCGTGGCAGGGGCTCGGCTACTACCGACGGGCGCGCCTCCTTCATGCGGCGGCGAAGGCGGTGGTTGCGCGGCACGGTGGCGAGGTGCCGTCGGACGTCGAGGCGTTGCGGGCGCTGCCAGGGGTCGGCCGCTACACGTCGGGCGCAGTCGCATCGATCGTGTTCGGAGCGCGCGCGCCGATCGTCGATGGCAATGTCACGCGGGTCTTTCAGCGCGTCGAGGCGCGCGAAGGCAGCGCGAGCGACGCGGCGGTGCAGGCTTGGGCGTGGGAGCGGGCGGAGGCGTTCGTCGCGGCAGCGGGGGAGCCGGGTGTTGCGAACGAGGCGCTGATGGAACTTGGTGCGACGATCTGTACACCCGCGGCGCCACGCTGCGCGGGGTGTCCGTTGCGCGTGTCTTGCCGTGCACATGCCGACGCGCGCGTCGAGGAGATTCCCGCGCCGAAGACGCGGGTCGCGCGGAAAGACCTCGTGCTCGTTACCGCGTGCCTTCGTCGCGCCGATGGCGCGGTCTTACTCGAGCAGCGTCCGCGCGGAGGTTTGTGGGGCGGGCTCTGGCAGCCACCAACCGTTGAAAGTGCGGACGGCGCGGAACTCTCGCCGCGCGCGGCGGCGGAACTCTTACAACTGCCGTCGTCGGTGGCGCTTCAGGCGCGAGGCGAAGAGCCGTTTCTTACGACGCACCGCGCGGTGCGCTTCGTGGTTTTCGCCGCGGTGGTGCGCGGGGCAGCGACGGCGCTCTCCACGCGCGGACGCGTCTGGGTCAAGCCCGATGAACTCGCGAACTTCGCGCTTTCGAACGCCGCGAAGAAAGTCCTCGCGCGCGGTGGGTGAGTGGGGCGCGGGTGCGTCGCGGGTTTCACTCGCTTCAAGCGCGGTTCGCAGCGATGCGTTTCGTGCAAACCGCCGCCGCGAACCGCTCTCAACTTCCGCACGCACGCTCAACTCACGCGCACTCAACTCCCGCGGTTAACTCATGCACGCACGTTCGAGCATCGCCGCCGCACGCAAGAGAGTCTCTTCCGCGAAGGCTGGCGCTTGCAGTTGAAGACCAACCGGAAGCCGCACACCGCCTTCCTCCGCGAAGCCGCCATTGAACGAAATCCCGGGGATTCCCGCGATATTCGTGTTCACGGTGTAGACGTCGCAGAGGTACATCGAAAGCGGATCCGACTTCCCGCCGAACGGGAACGCGACGACCGGCGACGTCGGACCGAGCACGACGTCGCACTTCTCAAACGCGCGATCGAACTCCTCCTTGATGAGCCGCCGCGCTTGCAGCGCGCGCTTGTAGTACGCGTCGTAGTAGCCGGAGCTGAGGACGTACGTTCCGAGCAGAATGCGGCGCTGCACTTCGGGGCCGAAACCTTCCGCGCGCGACTTCGAGTAGAGGTCCTCGAGATCTTCGCCGGGCGCGAGTTTCGCGCGATGTCCGTAGCGAATGCCGTCGTACCGCGCGAGATTCGATGACGCTTCCGCCGGCGCGATGACGTAGTAGGTCGAGATACCGATGTCGGTCAACGGAAGATCGACGTCGACGATCTCAGCGCCGAGCGCCTTCGCCGCCGCAATCGCTCGATCGAGCGTCGCGGCAACCGCGGGCGCATTCGCGCTCGATCGGTACTCACGCGGCACGCCGATGCGCAACTTCGCGAGCGGCTCCGCGACCTTCGCGGCGAGCGGTGCACACTCAGCGTCAGCACTCGTTGAATCGAGTTCGTCGCGGCCGACGATTGCGTCATAGATAAGCGCCGCATCCGCCACCGAATGCGCAAACGGGCCGATCTGATCGAGGCTCGAACCGAACGCGACGAGTCCGTAGCGCGACACTCGGCCGTAGGTCGGCTTGAAGCCCACGCAGCCGCAGAGTGCCGCAGGTTGTCGAATCGATCCGCCAGTATCCGAACCAAGCGACGCATCGCAGAAACCAGCGGCAACCGCCGCCGCGCTTCCGCCCGAACTTCCGCCCGGAACACGCGCGGTATCCCACGGATTTCGCGTGGCACCAAACGCGCTGTTTTCGGTCGACGAACCCATCGCGAACTCATCGA
>JBJOHQ010000015.1:0-4705 GCA_046047595.1 Planctomycetota bacterium
CGTTCGGGTTGAACGTGTAGACGTTCACCGAGCCAGGAATGATCTTGCCTTCGCTCTTCGGCGCGGCAGCTGCCGAGCGCTCGCGCGGCTTCGGCGTGCCTTTGCCGGGCTGCGTGACGTCAGAGAATAGGCTGCTTCCAGTCTTGGCTGTGGTTGCTGCCGTGGATGTCGCGGCGGGCTTGGTCGTGTTCGTCGCGGTCGACGCGGTACCAGTTGCGGTCGCGCTGTTCGATGGTGCTGCGCTTCCTGCGCCCGCGGCGTTTGCGGGCGCGTTGACGGTCGTGGAGTTCGTGGAATTCGTGGAGTTCGTGGGCCCTGTGGAGTTTGCGGAGGCCGACGTCGTTTCCGACTTGGTTCCCGACGCGCACGCAGCAAGAACCGCGGCGCTGAGGCCTGCGGAGGCCAAACCGAGCCAGAATCGCGAGGTGCGGGCGCCCGCAGTCGGTGCGTTGGCGGCCGCAAGGAGCGACGAATGTGCGGCGGATGCGGAAACTGTGGACGCGTGTACGTCCGCAGAAGCGGCACGCGGCGAGATCGGCGAGTGGTGCATGGGGGGAAAGCGTACCGCTCTCGTGGGTTCGACGCTGCGAAATCAGCCATCTTCGATCTATACTCGCCCCCTTGCGCGAGACTCAGCCGCGGACGACCTCGATTGACCCACATTCAATCGCGGGCGCCACTGCCCATCGCGCGCGTCTTCTCCCGCGCTTCAACCCACTACCCAAACCACAGCGATGCACACCGTGACGACCGCCACCACCGCCGCCGCGTCCGCGACCACCCTCGGCCCGACCGACACCTTCTACGGTCGCCACATCCCGCACACCGCGGCCGAAACCTCCGCGATGCTCGCGGCCTGCGGCTACGGCGCAATGGACGAGTTCATCCGCGCCTCAGTGCCTTCGACGATTCGCCTCGCGCGCGAGATGGAGATCGACGACCCAACCCGCACCGTCGCTGGCGCTGAGCGTGGCGAAGCGGAAACCCTCGCGGCACTCCACGCGCTCGCGCGGAAGAACGAAGTCTTCCGTTCGTACATCGGCATGGGCTACGTCGACACGATCGTGCCCGGCGTCATCCTCCGCAACATCCTCGAGAATCCGCAGTGGTACACGGCCTACACGCCGTATCAGGCTGAAGTCGCGCAAGGTCGCCTCGAGGCGCTCCTCAACTTCCAAACGATGATCTCGGAGTTGACCGGCCTCCCGCTCGCGGGCGCCTCGCTCCTCGATGAAGGCACCGCCGCCGCTGAGGCGATGAACATGTGCCACGGCATCACCGGCGAAACGCGACAGAAGTTCTTCGTCGCCGAAGATTGCCACCCGCAAACGATCGCGGTTGTTGAGACACGCGCGAAGTGGCTCGGCATCGAAATCGTTGTTGGAAACCCCGAGAAGTTCGCGGCAAACGGCGCATTCACCGAGGAATTCTGCGGTGCGCTCGTTCAGTACCCAACGACCGATGGCCGCATCGAGTGCTACAAGGATTTCGCGGCGAAGGCGCATGAAAAGGGCGCGCTCGTCGTCGCTGCGTGCGATCCGCTCGCGCTCGTCCTGCTTGCGACGCCCGCATCGTGGGGCGCCGACATCGCCGTCGGCAGCGCGCAACGTTTCGGCGTGCCGATGGGTTTCGGCGGTCCGCACGCGGCGTTCATCGCAACGAGCGAGGCCTACGTGCGCAAGCTTCCAGGCCGCATCATCGGCGTCTCGCGCGATAGCCACGGCAACCGCGCGCTCCGCATGGCGATCCAGACGCGCGAACAGCACATTCGCCGCGACAAGGCGACTTCGAACATCTGCACCGCGCAGGTTCTTCTCGCGGTGATGGCGGGTATGTACGGCGTCTACCACGGCCCCGAAGGCCTGAAGAAGATCGCCGATCGCGTGCATCGCCTGACGCTGACGCTCGCGCGCGGCCTCGCGAAACTCGGTCACGACACGGGTCACGGCGGGAAAGACGCGTTCTTCGACACGCTGCGCGTCAAGCTCGGCGGCGGCATCGCGACAGCCGACGTTCTCGCGGCGGCCGCGAAGGCGCGCGTGAACCTGCGCACCTACGGCGACGGCACGCTCGGCGTCACGCTCGATGAATCGACGACGATTGCCGACATCGACACGCTGCTCGCAGTCTTCGCGGGCGGCAAGACCTCAGCACCCGCAGCGCTCGCAGTCGAAGCGAAAACTGGCGTGATTCCCGCGATTTTCGCGCGAACCGCCCCCTTCATGCAGCACGACGTGTTCAACCGTTACCACGGCGAACATGAGATGCTCCGCTACATCAACAAGCTCGTCTCGAAGGACCTGAGCCTCGTCCACTCGATGATCACGCTCGGCTCGTGCACGATGAAGTTGAACTCGACGAGCGAGATGATTCCCGTCACGTGGCCCGAGTTCGGACAGATTCACCCGTTCGCGCCGCGCGAGCAGTGGCTCGGCTACGCGGAGATGTTCCGCACGCTTGAGATCTGGCTCTGCGAAGCGACCGGCTTTGCGGCGATGAGCCTCCAGCCAAACGCGGGTTCGCAAGGTGAATACGCGGGCATGCTTGTCATCCGCGCGTACCACGAACACCGTGGCGAAGCGCACCGCGACATCTGCCTCATCCCGACCTCGGCGCACGGCACGAATCCGGCGACCGCGGTCATCGCGGGCATGAAGGTCGTCGCGGTTGAATGCGACGGCGACGGCAACATCGACCTCGCGGATCTCGCGAAGAAGGCCGAGGAACACGCGAAGAACCTCGGCGCGCTGATGATCACCTACCCGTCGACGCACGGTGTCTTCGAGGAAGGCATCAAGGAAGCGTGCGCGATCATCCATCGCCACGGCGGACAGGTCTACATGGACGGCGCGAACATGAACGCGCAGGTCGGCCTCACGAGCCCGGGCCACATCGGCGCCGACGTCTGCCACCTCAACCTGCACAAGACCTTCTGCATTCCGCACGGCGGCGGCGGCCCCGGCATGGGCCCGATCGGCGTGGCGGCGCACCTGAAGGACTTCCTCCCCGGTCACCCGGTGAACCGCCCGCTTTCCGCGGGTCGTCACGCGATCGGCCCGATTTCGGCCGCGCCATACGGCAGCGCGTCGATTCTCGTGATCTCGTGGATGTACATCGCGATGATGGGCGCGAAGGGCCTGAAGAGCGCAACCGAAGTCGCGATCCTCAACGCGAACTACATGGCCGCGCGCCTGAAGGGCCACTACAACGTCCTCTACACGAACAAGCACGGCCTCTGCGCGCACGAGTTCATCCTCGACATGCGTCCGTTCGACAAGTCGGCGGGCATCAAGATCGACGACATCGCGAAGCGCATGATGGACTACGGTTTCCACGCGCCGACGATGTCGTGGCCTGTGCCTGGCACGCTCATGATCGAGCCGACCGAGAGCGAGTCGAAGGCGGAACTCGACCGCTTCTGCGACGCGCTCATCGCGATCCGCGCGGAAATCCGCGCGATCGAAGAGGGCCGCGCCGACAAGGCCGACAACGTGCTCAAGCACGCGCCGCACACGGCAGCCGCCGTGACGGCGAGTGAGTGGACGCACAAGTACTCGCGCGAAGAGGCTGCGTACCCCGCACCGTGGCTCAAGGACTTCAAGTTCTGGCCAGCGGTCGGCCGCGTCGACAACCCCTACGGCGACCGCAACCTCGTGTGCGCGTGTGAGCCGATGTCGAGCTACAGCTGAGCGATGGCGGCGGACGCGAAGGCTGCGTTCGAACGAGGCGTCGCGCGCGAAGCCGCGGGTGGTGGCGCTGTTGACGTGGCGGCGGAAGGTGCGGTGAATGTCGCGACGACTGTCGCGGTGAACATCGCCGCCAACCTCGCCGCAGATGTCGTCGCACAACTTCCGTGGATTGGCGCCACGCCGCGCGTGCGGGATCGTGTGGTGATGGGCGCGGCAGCGGCGTCGCTCCAGAGCACCCTCACGAGCCCATGGTCGCCCTCCCTCTCGCGCGAGGCGTCGGCTCGGCTCGCTCGCGACTTGGGGCTTGGGCTAGGGAGTGGGCGTGGCCGCGGCAACTCGAACGGCGTCGACCTTCGCCGCGGCGAGAACTTCCCGCTTTCGCTCGAAACCGCCGACGCGCCGCGACGCATCCCTCGGCTTCGCGCACAGACGTCTGCGCGCGTGGCGCTCGCGAGCCTCACGATCTTCGCGTCTCTCGCGACTTCACTCCTCCATGAACCCGCAACCCGCGGATCTCTGCCCGCCTTCGTTCGTTCCGGAGGCGCGCGTGAGAGTCTTCAATCGCGGGGCGGCGCGCCCCGAGGAGCGGGTGCGATGAACCGGAAGCAAGTGCTGGCCGCGGTGATTGGTGTCGGAGCTGTCACGACAGGCGCGGCCGCGCAGGACGCGGTGCAGTGGCGCGTCGAAGATGGTGGGAATGGGCATTGGTATGCGGTCGATGGCTTGACACCGCTGGGATTGAATTGGGCGGATGCTGAATTGAGCGCGGTTGCCCGAGGGGCGCACCTTGCGTCCATCACTTCGGCATCTGAGAACACCTTCGTGCTCAACTTTGCAACAAACGCGGCCGCGAGTTTCCATACCTTTTGGATCGGTGGATACCGCAACGGTTCGAACGGCACCCCTCCCGGCTTTACGTGGACAGCCGGAGAGCCATGGAGTGTCGCAAACTGGGGCCCCGGAGGAGAGCCCGTCGACACTTGGGGTTGTTGGGGGCCAAATCCAAACAATTGCGG
>JBJOHQ010000016.1:0-12333 GCA_046047595.1 Planctomycetota bacterium
TACGCACTCGCCCAAAAGCGGCTTAAGAAATGGGCGTATTTGACTCTCTTCCCGCAGATTATTGGAGGTGCGCGAGAGCTGTACTCGCTGAACCGCGAAGAGGCTGAATACGTCGCAAAGCGTTTCCATTGCAAGAGTTCCGTACTCGCGAATGGCATTGACGCTGCGGAGTATTCACGCGCGACACCAGACCTGTTCTACGAGCGATTCCCTCAATTCGAGAACAAGTCATTCATTCTCTTTGTGGGCCGTCTCCATCCGATCAAGGGCATTGATCAATTGATTCGCAGTTACAGCCTTGCTCGCAGACAAGGTTGTAACCATGCGCTCGTGATCGCTGGACCGGACGACGGGTGTAAATCAGAAATTGACGCGCTCGTCGACACGCTGTCGTTGCGTGAACACGTGCATCTTGTCGGTGGGCTGTTCGGGGAAATCAAGAGGTCGGCGTTTGCGGCGTGCTCTGTCTTCGCGCATCGCCCGCGATTTGAAGGCTTTGGCATCACGGTGGTCGAGGGCATGGCCGCCGGTAAGCCGGTCGTGACGACGAAAGAGTGCAAACTTGATGGTGCAGGCGAGGCTGGTGCGTTGTGTGTAGCGCCAGACACCGACGAGGGCTTTGCGGAGGCGCTCGTTCGCGTCACACGGGACCCCGCGGCTGCTCGTATGTTGGGCGGGACTGCGCAAGCGTGGGTGCGGACCAATCTCGATTGGGAGGCGCTGGCCCGGGTTGCGGACGAGTCGTACGCAATGGCTGCGGGGCGCCCTATTGGATAATGCATGTCGGATAACACGAGAATTGGGATGAAGTGCGGTCGGGGTCGTGGCCGATAGACCGCAGGAGACCGAAGGCTGGTTCTGCGGATGTCGATGTCGACGCATTCCTCGTTTACCTCTCGTTTCGCCAGTGGGACGTTGGCTGGGTCACGCGTCGTCGTGACAGGAGGCGCAGGTTTCCTTGGCCGGGCCGTACTAGCGGCGATGAAGGCGCGCGGACTTCCTGAGCCGTTTGTGCCGCGGCGCCGTGACTACGACCTTACGACCCAGGAAGGCGTGGCGCGGTTGTTCGACGACGCAAAGCCCGAGGTCATCATCCATCTTGCCGCAGAGGTTGGCGGGATCGGCGCAAATCAAGCAAATCCAGGTCGGTACTTCTACGCCAACATGGCAATGTCTTTGCATCTGATCGAAGCGGCACGCCGTGCGGGTCTACGCAAGTTTGTGCACACAGGAACGATCTGTTCGTATCCCAAATACACGACTGTTCCGTTTCGGGAAGACGAACTTTGGAATGGATTTCCCGAAGAGACGAATGCGCCCTATGGCGTTGCCAAGAAGGCAGCGCTCGTGATGCTTGATGGCTATCGCCGTCAATACGGTCTCGCCTCTGCCTATGTCTTGCCGGTGAATCTCTACGGGCCGCATGACAACTTCGATCCGGCGACCTCGCATGTCATTCCTGCGCTGATTCGCAAGTGTGTGGAGGCACAAATCGCGGGACGATCCGAAATCGAGTGTTGGGGAACGGGCTCCGCCAGTCGCGAGTTTTTGTACGTCGACGACGCTGCGGAAGGCATTGTGCGCGCTGCTGAGGCGATCGATGACCCGACACCTGTCAACCTTGGTACGGGCGGAGAAATCACCATTCGTGATCTTGTTGAACTCGTCGCGGAGCTATGCGAATTCAAAGGCACGATTCGATGGGATGCATCGAAGCCGGATGGTCAGCCACGACGTTGCGTCGACAGTTCGCGTGCGGGCTCGCTACTCGGATGGCGCGCGCAGACATCGTTACGCGATGGTTTGCGAACAACCATCACGTGGTACCGATCCACACTTCTTGATCGAACGGATGCGCAACTTGCGGAGGCTCGATGCGCGTCCTCCTAATCAACCAAACGTTTTATCCAGATATCGCCGCGACGGCGCAGCACGCGCATGATCTCGCGCGCTATCTCGTCGCGCAGGGCCACGAAGTCACCGCAATTTCATCGCGGTCGATTTACGGCGAGAAGGGCGCAGTGTTGCCGCGCGAAGAGGTTGTCGATGGCATCCGCATTGTGCGGGTCGGCAAGAGCATCTTCGGAAAGTCGTCGATTGCCGCGCGTATGTTCGACTTCGGCCTCTTCTACATGGCTGCGCTTTGGCGGTCCTTCAACATGCGTCGACAGGATGTCGTCGTTTGCTTCACTACGCCGCCGTTTGTGGCGCTCATTGGGTGGTTGTTACGACTCGTGAGAGGAACGCGTAGCGTCTACTGGGTCATGGATCTTTATCCGGATGTCCCAGTTGCCTGCGGTGTGATGAGTAAGCACTCGCCAGTTACATGGTTCCTTGAGAGACTCAATCGATTCTGTATTCGACGCGCCGATCGCGCAGTCGTACTTGGTCGTTGTATGCGAGCGCGAGTCGCGGCCAAAGGCATTCCCGCAGATCGTTTGGCGATGATCAACGTTTGGGCGGACCCTGAAGAGGTGCGTCCGGTGGATCGTGCGACGAATCCGTACCGCAAACAATGGGCCATCGGCGATCGCTTACTTGTGATGTATTCCGGCAACTTCGGAATTGGTCACGATGTCACAACGATTGCGCGCGGTGTAGAAGCGCTTCGAGATGATCCGAATGTGATGTTTGCGTTTGTCGGCGGTGGAAAGCGCAAAGACGAGTTGATCGGAATTCTGCGCGCGAAGGGGCTCACGAACTTCATCGAGGCGCCCTATCAACCGCGTGAGAAGATCAACGATTTACTTGGCGCTGCGGATATTCACCTCGCCAGTCTTCTTGAAGGAACGACGGGCGTTATGGTGCCAAGTAAGTTCTACGGCGTCATGGCGGCTGCGCGGCCGATTCTGTACGTCGGTGAGCGAACCGGTGAGGTTGCGCGAACGATCGAAGAGGAACGATGTGGATTCATTGTTGCGCCGGGTGATGTTGATGGCTTTGCGCGTTCGCTGCGGCGGCTTGCGTCGGATCGTGCGCTCGCTGCGGAAATGGGTGAGCGCGCGCGACATCACATTGTGGAACGAGCTGGTGCTCCGCATGCGATGCGACGTTGGCTTGAATTGCTGATAGAAGTTGCAGGCGAACATGCGCGGAAACGCTTGGAGCGAAGCACTTCGGAGATGGCGCGATGACGGGCGGTCGGAGTGATTGCTCACAGCCGGCTTCGGGCGATGATGTGCTTGCGTCGCGGCGAATCAGTCCTTACTCGACGACGGAGAAGATCAAGCGACTTCTGTGGGGAGGCGTTCAAGCGACGCTCTTCCGAGCGAGCTTTCACAACTGGTATGGGTTTCGACGAATGCTGTTGCGAACGTTTGGAGCGCAGCTTGCGGCAACGGCAAACGTCCGACGCACAGTGATCATTGAATGCCCCTGGAATCTCTCGATCGGCGCGGAGAGCTCAGTCGGAGATCGCGCGATCCTTTACTGTCTTGGTCGAGTGGAGATAGGAAGTCGCACGACCGTTTCGCAGGGCGCGCATCTCTGTGCGGGAACGCACGATCATCGGCGCGCGTCGATGCCGCTTGTGCGAGCGACGATTTCGATTGGCGATGATGTTTGGATTGCGGCGGATGCGTTCGTCGGACCTGGCGTGACGGTTGGAGCGGGCGCTATTCTCGGAGCGCGTGCGGTTGCCATGCGCGATCTCGCGCCGTGGCAAATCTACGCGGGGAATCCTGCAGTGCCCGTTCGCGAGCGCGTGTTTGACGCGCAGTCGTGAGCATGCAGGTCGAACATGCACAAGGTGTGGCAGACAGCGCGGGCGAACTGCAACGGTCGTGCTATTCTCGCCTCTCGCCATGACGATGCGCCTTTACAACACGCTGACCAAGTCGATTGAGAAGTTCACGCCGATTGCCGCAGATGGAACGGTGACGTTCTACTCGTGCGGACCCACGGTGTACGACGACGCGCACATCGGAAACTTCCGCTCTTTTTTGAACGCGGACATTTTGCGACGCGCACTGCAACTGCACGGGTTTCGCGTGAAGCATGTGATGAACATCACGGATGTTGGTCACATGACAGAAGATGACGCTGCCGACGGTGGCGGTGAAGACAAGATGGCCGTCGCGGGGCGTCGCATCGCGGAGGCAAAGAAGTCGGGAAAATTGCCGGCGGGTGCGGAGATCGATCCTGCGGACCCGTACGCGATCGCTTCGTTTTACGCCGATCGATTCCTCGAAGATGCTCGGCATCTTGGGCTTCAAGTCGCGATCGAAGAGCGCACGCATCCCGAATTGATGCCGCGCCCAACGCGCTGTGTGCCGCAGATGATCGCACTCGTCGAGCAACTCATCGAGCGTGGACACGCGTACGTGGCGAAGGACGGTGTCGTTTATTTCAGCGTCGAGAGTTTCTCGGCGTACGGTCGTCTTTCGGGTAACACGCTCGACAAACTCCGCGAAGGCGAAGGCGGGCGTATCAGTGCTGAGCATCAAGCAGTCAAGCGCCATCCTGCCGATTTCATGTTGTGGAAGCCAGATCCGACGCACTTGATGCGGTGGCCCAGCCCGTGGGGCGAGGGATATCCAGGTTGGCACCTCGAGTGCAGCGCGATGGCGCGGATGCTGCTCGGTGACGAGATTGATCTTCACTCAGGCGGTGAAGACAACATCTTCCCACACCACGAGTGCGAGGTTGCGCAGAGTTGCTGCGCGAGTGGTCGCCCCGCGTTTGCGCGCATGTGGTTTCACACGCGCCACTTGCAGGTTGAAGGCGAGAAGATGTCGAAGTCGAAGGGGAACTTCTTCACCGCGCGTGACTTGTTTGCGAAAGGCGTGACGCCAGCTGCGTTGCGGCTTGAGTTGGTTCGAACGCATTACCGCACGAACTCGAACTTCACGTTGCAGGGGCTTCGCGATTGCCAACGCATGATTGATCGTTGGGCCGCGGCGCGGACGTCACTTGCTTCGCGCGCTGCAGGCACAGGCGTTGGGCCATTTCAACGCGCGCTGGTCGAGTTCAAGGATGCGCTCGCAGACGATTTGAACGTCGCCCGAGCCATTGCAGCGCTGAACACGGCGATCACGGAGGATGCGTCGGGCGATCCGGTCGCTGAATTGGCGGCACTCGATGCAATGAACTCTGTCCTCGGCGTTTTTGAGCGGAATGAGGCGCTCCAATCAGCAGCGACTGATGATCTCGCGTCGAAGGTCGAAGCGTTGCTTGAGCGCCGACGCGCAGCGCGTGCAGCAAAGGATTGGGCGGAGAGTGATCGTGTGCGTGATGAGCTGACGGCGCTCGGTGTGCGCATCAAGGATGGGCCGCAGGGGACGACATGGGAGCGCGTGGTCTAACTTGGTTTGGGGAACGCGCACACTCAAGCGCGCAACGCCAGCTTCATGACGCACGATGCGTCTTCAACAGACGCGCGATGTCATCCATCTGTCGATCAGCGATTGCAAGAATTCCTGGCAATCGTTCTGCGATCGCTGCGCGATGTCGATCACGATCTGCGAAGCACTGCACCTGATGCTCAACGACCTCGTGACTTGAAAGCGTGCGCGGATCGGCAACGGTGTCGCCCACGCCGAGAGCCTCGAAAATCCCGCGCGCTTTATCGCTGTAGGCGATCGTCGCGGTAGAGACGCCGTTTGAGAGCGAGCCGATCGTTGCATGCAGCCTTGAACCGCTGAACCAATCAAGCCGCTTGATGATGGCTTTCGCTTCCGTCGGAAACTCGTAACCCTGTGCGATGACCACGCGCTCGCGCTCGGCTGGCGAAAGCGCAGCGAGCAACTTTTCGCTTGCGTGAATGTCTGATTCGGTCTGTGCGTCGCCACGGATGACGACGTGGGGGAGAAGCACAACCGCGCCCGCACCCGCGGTGAGCAACCGCGACACAAGTTTGACGCACGTCGCGAAGTAGTCATCGCGGAAGCGGTACTCGCGCCAACTCTCCGGAGCATTCGCGATGAGGCCGCTGATGTTGAAGCCCGCAACCGCTGCACCGCGCGCGATCGTGCGCGCGCGCTCAACGACTTCGAGCGCCTGTGCCGAAGGGTCAATCGTTGGCAGACGAAACGCCATATCGGTTCCGACGAGATGCTTCGTCGGATCAAATCGATTGCCGACGATCTCCTTAAGAACCTCGTAACTGCGCGCATCGCGCGCGACGGCACATGTCGCCTGCGCGACGATGTCGCCAGCAATCGCACGCAGCTTCGGGTCGCGATATGGCCCGTAGGTTTGAGGAAGAAGTACGAGGGGACGCTTGAGCGCGAGTGCGATTTGCTTCGGGCGAGTGACGCGCACGAAGCGCCGCAGACCATAAATGTCGGCAAAGCTATCGCCGCCACTGGCATCGAGAAGTCCCGAGGATCGCGCGATGGCGCTCGCGCCAACTCCGAATGGGAGACCCGTGTACTGCGCGATCACGGCGTGGAGTGAGGAGTCGGACTGCCAGAACTTCCGCGTTTGACTCCAACCGATGATGTCAAAGGCGGCCTGCGCGGAAACCGACGGTGCGATCCCAGCATGGCGCAAAATCTCAGCGTCGGCCCGACGATGTCCCCGACGCCAATCGAAGACATCGCATGCACCGAGGCGCGGATACAGCAAAGCCACTGCGCTCAAACCAAGCGCGCTCACGCCAAGGTTTGGGTTGCGAAAATCGACGCCGGCGATGATCGGTCGAGACGAGTTCGCAGAGGAGTTCGCAGTGGAGTTCGCAGTGGAGTTCGCAGAGGAACCGGACATCCCGCCGATGCTACAGAATTCCGATGCGAGGCGGGTGAGTTTCGTGGAACCGGCTACTGAAAGTTCACAGGCAGACCAGTTGAGCAGTCAACAAGTTTGACCGCTTCTCCGATGCGGAAGACTTTGGAGCAATGACCACTTTCGATGAGTGCGTTCTCAAGCTCCCGATCGCTGAGGCGCACGATCTTTGTTTGGGGAACAGCTTCGATGATCGCAAAGTCGAGTTTGCGCGACGGCGATGTGGCAACCGCGAAGTCAAGCGGGGCTTGTGGCGGCACACATTCGCGTGGGGACTTCGTGACCACAATGCGTGATGTGTCCGTGGAGAGTGTGCGTTGCAAGAGTGGCAGGAACAACACCGAAAGCAGAATTGCCGCCGCTGCGAGAACCGTGTTGCGCCGTACAGACTGTCGACGTGCGGTTGCACGGACGAGTTCATCTCCGGCGAACCGGAGAATGCGCTCGCGCTGCGCGTCGACCTCGGCTGCGACATCGCGTTGAACTTCGCGGGGTTCATTCATGGATTGGCCGCTCCTTCGCGGAGTCGCGCAACAACGCGCCGAAGCGCACTTTCGATTCGACTTGGGTGACAACCGATGCTCTGTGCAAGAGCACCGAGCGAGAGTCCATTTGCGTAGCGGAGTCGAAGTAGATCGCGCTCTGCGTCATCGAGCGTTTGGGTGAGCGCTCTCAAAATCTCGTCGGCTTGAGGAGCTTCTCGCGCACCCTCGCCGCGATGCTGAATCGTCGCGTACGACGCTTCTCGTCGAGTCCGTCGGCGTTCGGCCACGAGCATGTTGCGTGCCGTGTTGAGTGCCGTGACTTGAAGCCACGCGGCAAGTTGTGCGTTGGTCTCACAGCGAGGCGGGTTTGATGCAAGCTTCATGAACGTCTCCTGAAGGCAATCGAGAGCGAACGATTCGTCACGCTTGGTTGTGCGACAAATGGAGCGCGCAATATCTGTTGCGAAGCGATCGTAGATTTCACCAAGCGCAGCGCGCGAGCCAGCACGAAGTGCCTCGGTCACGCGCGCTGCGAAGGTTGCGTCGAGCGATGGAGCTGGGAGTGAAGTCAATGCTGCCTTGGCTTCGCTTCGTCTTGAGTCGTTTCGCGAGTGGCGTTTAGAGAGTTGGTCAATCGCATGCAGCGGTGATGCTGCGCCCTCCAACACTGCATTCCACGGAACCACACACTCAACGCGTGAAGAACTGCACGACTTGCGAGACAGCCTTTCGCTGCGTGATCGGTCCACGCACGAAGAGCAGCCCCGTCGGCTCATGTAGGCGCACGCGAATCTCTTCGATTCCACCCGAGAGTTCGAGCGCAGCCGAAATCGCGTCGTTGATCTTCTCCATGCTGCCAGGATTTGCTTTGAGATACGCTGAGATGTCGTAGACATCGGTGCCGATTGAAGGTGCGACTACGGCGCCCCTGCCCGCATCCTTGGCAACTACGGGATCGAGCGAAATCGTGATGATGGGAAGCGCACGCTCGGCGGCGGCGACTTCAGCCTCGCCGAGCGCTCCTTGCCTTCCGCCTTCTGACCCAGTCTTCATCGGTGTCGGTTCGGTGACCACGACGCTCAGCCAGCGCCCATCTTCAAGCGGTGTTGTCGCGAGTGCGCGGAAGAACACCGAAGGCTCAACATCTCGAACCGAGAGGCTCGGAATGATGGCGTTGGCGGTCGCCTCACCACCAACGAGCACGACGTTCATCCGCATTCCCTTGCATGCGTCGAGAAGTTCAGCCAAGGTGCCGCCTTTCCAGTCAATCGTGATCAGGCGACTTTGAACTTCGTATGCGAGGTGGCGTTGGCGATCGATCTCCTCGCGCTGGGCTTGTTCGAAGATTCTGGCTTGTACCGCGTTCACGCGATCAGCAATCGACGTCATCTTGGCTTCGAGTAGGTCTCGCGCTTCGGCGACTTCCCATGCTGGCCCCGCGATGGCAATGTCAGGAAGGAAGTATGAGCGCTTGAGTTCGACCGTTGACTGAAGTCCATAGAGGACCTTTTCCATTTGGGCCATGACTTCGTCGATACCAGTCCGTTCCTGTCGCGACGAGTCGCGTCTCGTGCGTGCACTCTCGGGCAAGCTTGCTTCGAAGATCGATGACGGAAGAAGGAGTGCTGGTGGAATTGAAACCGTGGCGACCGTGTACGCGCACTGCGGTGATTGCGCGAGTTTTGTCTCGAGGTCGATGATTTGCTTCGTGACCGACGCACGCTCAACATTGTCAAGGTTTCGGTAGGCGCGTTCGCGCAGTGGCTTGAGTTCGCTGCGCATACGCTGAAACGCTTCTCTGTCGGATACTTCAACAGTCGGTGCAGATTCAAATGCCTTGGTGTAGGTCGCTTTCGCTTCTTCAATGATGCGACAGAGGTTCTGGTAGTCCTCATAGCTCGGGCCGGCTGGCTGCAACTGTGTTGACTGAAGAATCTGGTCGTACTCCTGCTTCAGCGCGGTCGTCGACGTGGGATCGTTCGCGATCTCGGGCAACTTCAAGATTGTCGAAATCTGCGAGAGTCTTCGTCGGCGAACGGCGCTGACGTTTCGCATCATTTCGAGTTGCGCGTCGTTCACTTCTTGGCGAACGGCATTGGCGTTTCGCAACATCTCGCGCTGCGCGTCGATGGTTTCTTGCGACTTCACTTGAGTTGGAGTCTGCGCGTCGCTCTGACTTGTCACAAGCAGTGGTGTTGTGGGAATCGCAGTTGCTATGAGAAACATCGCCATTGAACGCATACGTGCGTGGACGTGAAACGCGGCCGCGCCGACTGCGCTGGTTCGGGAGTTCACTTGTGTGCGCGTGTATCGATCGAGGTCGTTCATGGTGGTGATCTCTTCTGCGGGACTCTGGCATTGGTCGTGCGAGGTGCGGCGCTCTGGGTTGATGCTCGGCGTGGATTTGATGCTTGGTGAACGTTGTCTACACAAGTTCGACACGCGCTTGAACGCAGTGGCGGCCGACAGTTGAACAGCGTCGACCTAAGTAACCCGTCGACGATTTATGAAATCTCCCGAAGATTGTTTCGAAGCACTTGGCTTTCGCGAAGTCGTTTGTATATTGACATTGTCAGCATCCAGAGAGCGGGTTCGCCCGCTCGGCAACCGAGTCCGATCCGACCACGGTGCCACCAATGATGCGGCTCGAAACTGGCTGAAAAACAGCCAAAAACGAGCAAAATCGAGGATCCCCCTCTCGATGCTGATGCGGTGCGCGCGGTTCATCCGCCGCATGTTGCGTCATCTGCGCGCACCGCGACAACTTGAAGTGCATCCCGAGCGATGTGCGCGCCGCGCAAACGGTGCGCGCTCCGGCAACCGGCCGCGAGGCAGAACGCCTGAAGTACGGTGCCAGAACGATGCGGACGGCGCCCTGTGTATGGGGGAATGCGCCGTCAACCTCGCGCATGCGAGCGCTGTGCCCCAGCCCGATCGGGTTCCTGATCGGATGCCCGATCGGATGCCCGATCGGGCGGTGTGCGCATCGCCGGGATGTACTTCTCTGATTTGAACGGTGTGCCGTTCAGAGGAGTGCTCAGCGTGAATTCGCACAACGTAGATTCGAGTCAGGAGAGTTCGCCAGACGAAAGCCCAAAGTCGGCGGACCGTGGCAGCGCGATTGACATCTCACAACTCGCGCCGTTCCAACAGGCTGCCGCGGATCACTTCGCATCTCAAGCGCGGGGGTCGGCGGCGAATCCTGAAGGCGGTTGGATCGAGCGCGTCTTCTTGATCGCGCCCGATGCGTTTGATGAAGCGCTGCGACCAACGATGCAAGCTGCGCGAAAGGTCGTATTGGCGAACGACTCGCACGCGTTGACGTGGCAAGGAAGTGCATCGGAACTCGAGCGCGCGATCCACATCGCCAAGCAAACGCTTGCGAGGCGCATTGCTCTTCCGCATCCCGTGCTCGCGCCGTTTCTCGCGTGGCATGAAGGCGAACTTGTTGTCGGAGTCCCAGCAGCCATTCCGGGCGCAGACAGTCGCGCGGCTGTGCGCGTGTGGTTGTCGGCAACGCGTGAAACCGCGTTCGCGCGCGCGGAGCGCGTTCGTGATGTGGCGGGCGTGTGCCGCGGCGAACTCGCGTCCTGGGTCGCCTCGGCAGAATCGTGGGGCATCGCTGCAACGGTGTGGAGATGCGCGCTTCCGTCGAGTTGCGAGTCGGCGTATCCACTCGCCGTCGAAGTCGCCCCGAATCCAACGGGCTTTCTCAATGCGATGTTCATCGCACATCGTGGAAGCGCGGCGATTGTGGTGGGTTCCGCAATAGGAGTCGGTGGAGTGCGTCCGCCGGCCGACGAACCGCGACCACGCACGCGACTCTTGCCGTCGGGCTGGAACTACCTCAAACCCGATCGATCCTCGGGATCGTCGGAACCCATCTTCCCAAACGGCGCGCGTCAACCTGCACACGCCGTGTTCGTGCCGCATGAAGCGGTGTTTCTCGCGTGTGCGCGCGCCACGTGGGCCGCGTCGCTTGAAGACGCGTTGCGTGTTGCGTTTGCCGCGTGAAGTTGCAGTGTGCACGTCAGGGTGGCGTGCATGCACTGAAATCAGAAACCAAAAGTCAAAGCCTCGCGCGTGACGCGCGAGCAAACCGTGCCGCGCATGCGCGAAGCGCGGAGAAAGTGAGATGGACATGTCGGCTAGGTCGCTTCGAACTCGAACAAACGCGCTCGATGATCACCGGAGACTTGTGCCGCACGCACTTCCGTGGGAGTCCACACGCTCGTGCCGATCGCGTCGGATATCGATTTTGCGCGGGTCGTTCGACGACGACGCATCTGGCGAATTCGACAACGAAGAGGATTACGAACAAGAGGACTACGAGGAAGAGGACTACGAGGAAGAGGACTACGAGGAAGAACTCATCAAAGACGCGGACGAGCTTGAAGAAGAAGTTGAAGAGGTTGAGGACTCAGAATCGGACGCGCTCGAGAGTGAGGAGATCTCGTTCGGCGGGACTTGGGTCGAAATCGACGCAGAGATATTCCAAGCAATGCTCGATGGTGACATAAAGAGTGACGCGGACGACGGCCTCGATTTATCCGCAGCTGTGGACTTCCTCTACATGAAGTGGATTGAGGAACATCTGCCCAAGATGCGCGGGATGGAGGGCGGGATGTGCTTGCGACAAGTGCTGCGGCGCATTCCGAAGAATGTTGACGCACGTCGAGGAGTCGCCAATATTCAACGCAATAGTGATGGGTCGATTGTGCTTACACGAACGGGACTCGAAGCGGTTGATGACACACACACGTCAACCACGATGCGCGATCACGAGCGCGAAGGCATTGTGCGTATCTACAGCGATGATCCATGGACAGAGCGCGTCGAAGAGTTCCCATGCACATGTCTTGCGTCCACGGGACAAGATCGCTGGCGTATTGATGCGGAGCATGCATCGCGATTCGTCGATGCGTGCAGCGAAGGCGAATACAGCGATGTGATGATCGAACTCTCGGTGTGCGAGTTTGCAGCAGACACGAATCTGTGTTTTTGGCTTTCTGGCACATCGCCAGACAGGGCGCGGGGGATTTGGCCGCTTCCCGCGGGCGTTGCGGATGAACCAGTGCACGCGTGGATGACCTCGCACCTCTCCATTTGTGTGGAAGACGTGTTC
>JBJOHQ010000017.1:0-13445 GCA_046047595.1 Planctomycetota bacterium
CATCGGTCGTTGCCAGCGCAGGAACAAGTGCCACGGCAGCAACAAGAATGCCAAACGTTCGGCGATTTCCGAGGGAAACACCGAGTGCTCGGATCGAATCGGCGGATGCGCGCGCAAGTGAGTGGATCGTCTTCATGATCTGCTACCTATCGAACTCGGCGGTCATGACGCTGCATGAACGCGAGATTGGAATCAACTGAACTGCAAACCGGACTGACTCGGATTCACAATGATGGACCCGAACTCTATTCGTGTTCGATCAGCCCTTCTTCGGGAATGTGATCGGAACACGCATACGGAACTTCACAGGCTGACCGTTCCGCTTTCCTGGCTCAAACTTCCACTGCTTCACCGCAGAAAGCGCTGGCGCTTCGAACTGCGGATCGGTTGAACTTTGGACGATTGGGTTTTCAACGCGCCCCTTCTGGTCGACCACAAACAGGATGTAGACCGTCGCGGGCGCCGACTTCTGCAACTTTGCATTTGTCTGCGGACTCGTCTGATAGATCGCGCGTGGCTTCTGATCGAGATCGCTCATCGAGAAGAGCTCTTCGACATCACCGCCACCTTCACCGCCCGCAGAATCACCCACCGGAAGTTTCACAGCAAAATCGCCCGAGAAACCCCCACCAGCACCTGGATTCAATGCCAACTCGAGCATTGCCAAATCAAGCGGCGGAGCTTCGTCCGCAAGTTTCGGCGGCTCTGGCTCATCGGGCTTCTCTTCTTCCTTCTTTTCCTCTTCTTGCTCTGGCGGAGGAGGCGGCGGAGGCACGTTGGCCGTGGCGACGCTTTGCAACATCAAGTCGGCTGGAGGAGTCGACGTAATGCTCTCAAGCAGCGGAAGCACCAACATCAATCCGAACATTCCCGCGATGCCAACGACAAACGCGAGCAATCGAAGGATGCTCTGTCCAACTTTGAAGATGACTCCACTTCGCTTCACGACAAGTCCATTCGTTCCATGCGCCCGAAGGCGCGGTCACGCTTCGATTCTGTCAGTTCACTTGCCCTTCGCGCTTGCAATACTCACTTTGGTTGCGCCCGCGAGTTTCGACTCATCGATGATGCGCACCAAGAGCCCGGCCGGCGCTTCTTTGTCGGCTTGAATAATCACGGGCACGTCTTCCTTCGCGATCATGCGCTTGACCAGCGTTTGCACCCCGTTGATGCCGATCTCGCGACCGCCGTACACCACTTCGCCCTTCTTGGTGAGCGCGATCATGATGCTGGTCTTCTCGAGTTGCACCGCGCTTGCTGCCTGCGGCTTATCAACTTCGACGCCCGTTTCATCTACGAACGTCGTCGTCACGATGAAGAAGATCAGAAGAATGAACACGCAGTCGAGCATCGGCGAGAGGTCAATGCCTGGTTCACCGGAATCACCCGAGGATGCGCTGCGAAATCGTCCCATAGTGCACTCTCAATTTCAGACTTGCCGACCGAGCACTGCCTTCCGGCAGAGACTTTCAGCGTCATCGAGGAAGTTGTGATAGCCGCGCAGTTTGCGCGACAAGTAGTAGTGAAAGAACAAGCCCGGAAGCGCAACGACAAGTCCAGACTCAGTGGTAATCAAAGCCTCGGAAATGCCTTTCGCGATGTCACCCATCGTTTGCTCGCCGCCCGAACCCGAAGCGAGCGCGGCAAACGTCGCAAGCATGCCTGTCACCGTTCCAAAGAGCCCAAGAAGCGGCGCAGTGTTGACGCAGACCTTCATGAACTTCAGCTGCCGATCGAATGGTTCAAGTTCGTCAGACTTGTACTCAGAGAATGCAAGCGAAACGCCGTCAGCCGTTCCGGTCGAACGCGCCTCGCGCAACAAACGACCAATCACGCCCCGCGCAGAGTCAGGCTTCTGAACCCATGCGCGAAGCCGCTTCTTCGAACGTCGGTGCATTCCCGAGAATGTCATCGTGATCCAGATGTTCGCGCCGAGCGCGATCATGAGAAATGCGACGAACCAGATGAGAATCATCGAGGGGCCGCCCGCGATAGAAATCTCCCACGCACGACGCACCATTTCAGGCGCCGTTGCGAGTTCTGCGGTGATGGTTTCGCTGAGTCCTTCCATGGTTGAGTCAATTCGGTTCAGATCAATGCCATTCGAAAACCGTCAAGAGACGTAGAGCGATCTCCCGCGCGAGTTGGCGCTGCCGCCGTCCTCGCGTCTGCCCCAATCTCACGCGGATGCCGCCGCAACTGGTGGCGTCGGTGAGGCTGAAGGCTGCTTGGCCTCACGACGAGCAACTTCGTTGACGAAGCTGATTCCTGCGGTCTCCAAGCGATTCGAAATCTTGCGCGCCTTCGATGAAAGGTACGCATGCAAGAGCAACGATGGAATCGACACGACAAGACCGTACTCCGTCGTGATGAGCGCTTCCGAAATACCGCTCGAGAGCGTCTTCACGTCGCCGGTGCCGTAGATCGTGATGAGGCTGAACGTATTCATGATGCCAGTCACGGTTCCGAGGAGGCCAAGGAGCGGCGCCGCAGCAGCAGAGATCGCAACGAACGGCAACAACGACTGCGCCTTCAATTGCGTCTTGTGCATGATTTCATACATGCTCTCTTCCATCACGTCGCGGCCTGCGTCCATCGTCGCGACGCCCGTTTCAAGCATGCGGCCGAGTGGGCCGGGCAACTTCGCAACGAGTGCGGTTGCCTTCGCGCGATCACCCGCACGAACAGCGCTGAGAACTTCACGTACGCGGCGCTCCGATGGAATGCGGACGAAGAGCATCATGACCCACTTGAAGAGTGCGACGAGCAATGCGGCACCGGCAAGAATGCCGATCGGCCACATGACAGGACCACCCTTCTGGATATGTTCCCAAAGCGTCTCTTCGGTTTCCGCAATGCGGTGTGCTTGTCCGAGCGTCGGGTCAAACGGCATGCCGCCAACGCCGCTCGCGATGTACTCACCCGCTGCCTTCAAGACTTCCGGATTCTCGTATGGCGTGACGTTTGGCTCGAGCGAACCGAGACGTTGATCGGCGGTACCGATCTTCGATCCATCAGCGCTGCGGAAGATCGCAACCGGACCTGCAAGTACGAACGCGCCAGGCAGAACCTTGCCCTCCGCATCCACCGCCGTGCCTTCAAACTTCGTACCGTTGAAAGCCTCGTGCAAACGCTCGATGCTTGTCGCGAGCATGCGGGCTTGGATATCGAATCGCGCCTTCGCCGCGAGATCTTCATTCTCGGTTGCATCGCGCGTTGCTTGCAATTCTTGCCGCATGCGCTGCAACTCTGCGATGTGAAGACCGCTTTCGAAGTTGCGCAGATACTCCCCGAGCAGATTCGTCAGATACGCCACTTCTTCTTCGCGCGACTTGATTTCGCTCGTCAACTTCGTGAGGTCGAGCGAGCGCGTCGCGAGCAGGTTTGTCGTCGACTGGTACTTCTGACGTGCCTTGACAAGAGCTTGCTCAAGGTCACCGATCTCGCGATTCAGCGGGATTTTTTCAGCAGCGGTCGACTCTCGGAACTCGGAGAGTTCCTTCATGCTGTCATCGAGTCGCTTTTGAATATCACGCTCGGCCGCCGTAAACGTTGGCTTCGCCACTGCGTCACCCGCGGGCGCTGCGCCATCTTGCGCGAGCGCACTCGTCAGAGGCATCATCGCGAAGAGCGCCGAAGCCGAGAACGTGCGCATCGCGCGGAGGCTGAGAAATTCGTTCGTGTTCTTCATGGCAATTCAGTTCCTGGCTAGATCTCAGTTCGTTCTCTTCAAGCTTCACTTGACGCCGAGCGGAACGGGGACGAACTCCGCAGGACTTTCGTTCTTCAGAATGGCGACGACCTTCGCGATCTGCGGCGCGTATTCATTCGCCGCAGTCCACGTCCAGCCGTTCTCTGTCGCGCCGCCCACACCAGCGAGTTTGCCACCGCCGCCGACGTAGTAGCCCTGCGCAAGACCGAGATAGACCGCCGTCACTTCGGCGCTTGATCCGTCGGCAAGTTTGCGCACTTCGCTGGTCACGGTGAGTTCGCGGTTGAACTTGTTGACTTCGTTCACGATGCCAACGACGTTTTGGAAGCGCGTTGAGAGCGGCAATTCTGACTTCGTCGGGTCTTCCGGAAGTCGCTGCGTGAGCGGACGCAACTTCTCGCGAATCGGATCAGGCAAACGCTTCACGAGTTCCTTCGTGCGCGTCTCGAGCGTTGCGGCCATCGCAGCAAGTTCCGACGAGGCCAACTTCAACGCATCGTTCTTCGCCACAAGGTCTGCAGCCTTGCGATCCGCATCGGTGATCGACTTATCCGCTTCCGCGATACGACCCTCGACCTCCGTGACTTCACCGCGCAAGATCTCTGCGCGCGACGTCAGCATGTCCTTCGCAAGCGTCCAGTCGCGCTTCTCTTCGGAGAGCAATCGACGTGTTTCAACCCACTTCTCAAGCGTGTCACGCGTCGCTTCGATGCGCTCCATCACTTCTGCGGGCGTGAGTTCTGCGGGTGCCGCTACCGGCTCGGCGGTTGGCGCCGCCGCTGGAGCCGTCTCGCTCGCTTGCGCAGCGGGCGTCGCTGGAGCCGTCGTGCTTTGCGCCGCGCCCGCGAGGAGTACCAACGATGCCACGCACATCGGCGCGAGAACGGTGATTCGGTTCAGAGTGAGAAGTGTGTTCATGACGACCGTGACCTCCGGGAATCCGGATCAGAAATCCATTTGGAAAGACAAGCCGATTGAGAAATCGACACCCGCGGTGTACGAGGTGCTCAAGATGTCCTCGGCGAGGTAAGGCGAGCGATAGACCGTTTGAATCTCAGGATTGGTGAGGTTCTTCGCTTGGAAGAAGAGCTTCAAATGCTCAGTGAGATATTGCTGCAGCGTGAAGTTCAGCGTGCCGTAACTCTTCGAATAGACGCTCGGGATGTACGCACCTTCGTCGATACCAGCACCCGTTTCGAGCGTGTCGCCGGTGATCGTGTAGAAGAGCGCAAGTTGCGTGCCGGTCGGCTCGAACTCATACACCGCATTCGCGTTGAAGAGGTATGCCGGCGCGCCAGTCATATCGCGCGAAACAAGCGGGAAGCCAGCCGTCGCGAAGTACGCCTGCTCGTCTTCTGGCAACGTCACTTGCGAGTTAATGATCGTGGCATTGAGGCCGAACGAAAGCCCTTCGAGATTCTCGTTGAGGAGCGCAGCCTTCAATCGTCCTTCAAGTTCGCCACCGATGAGCGTGCCCTTCGGATAGTTGACAGCAGACGTATAGACGAAGCCTTGCGGCGAATCGAACTGCGAGTACTCGATCGTGTCGGTGAGTTCCTTGTAGAAGATCGATCCCGACAAGAACAACCCTTCGACCGGCGTGTAATCAAGACGCACGTCGTAGTTGTCGAGCGATGCCATCGTCAAGAGCGGGTTGCCGATGAAGATCGGACCACCGAGGTACTCTTGCTGGAGAACAGGCGTAATTTCGCGGAAGGTTTGACGCGCGACGGTCTGCGAGAACGCAAGCCTCAACGTGAGCGCTTCCGTTGCAGCCCATTCCGCACCAATCGATGGCAACACACTCGACTCATCGTAATTGGTGTTCGCGCCCGTCGGATCGACACTGAACGGCACGAGGTTGTACGGCTGTCCTGTTGCAGGATCGATGCCCGGAATCAAATACAACGCGTCGGCATCGCCATAGACCTCGGTGGTCAAACTTGTTGATTCGAATCGGAAGCCACCAACGATGTTCCAATCTTCGCCGATCGGAACATCCGCCATCATGTAGAAGGCGCCAATGTTCTGTTGACCGTCGTAGTCGATGTCGTACGTCGACTCGTAAATGGGGTGGTCTTGTTCGGGGAAGACCTCGCTCCACGGTTGATCCCATCCGCCGACATAGAACGGATTCGGATCGGTCAACTGATTGTTCGAGAACGTCTCTTGCGTGTAGGTACGCTCGACCTTGTCGAGGAACATACCGGTCTTGAAGAAGCCCTCGCGATCGTTGTCCATCAGGAACGGCAACTTGAGATTCGCCGCAAGTTGATTGCTTGTCTCTTCAACCGATTGCCAGATGTGCTGCACCCAACCGAGGTTGGCGTTTTCCGCGGGAACAAGCGGAATCCAGATACCTGGCAACGATGGATCAATGGCGTTGGTCGGTGGCCACCACACGCTTGCAAACTGCGTCTTGTCGGGTTGATCCCACTTTGCAGTCGAGGCCGATGCGGTCCAATCGAGAATCGGAACTCCAAAGAGTTCTCCGTCTTCGGCGGCGAGTTTGTGCTCGCCCTTCAAGATCGTCGATTCGACCGACGTTTCGGTGTAGGTCAACGTCTCGAGACGCTGATAGGGCGAAGCCTGCAACAACTCATTGTTCGCTGCACTCGCCGGATCATTGGGGTCGTACACCGCTGGAAGATCAATCGGATATCCAACGATCGTCGACCAGTAGTCCTCATAATCCTCGGTGCACCAATACTGCTTGCCGCGCGTGTTTTCTGCGAGAGTCGCCGTGCTCGTCGCCGTGCGCGAGTAGAAATAGGTCAAGCCGAGTTTGTTGCGCTCGGTCTCGACGCCGACCGACGCGAGCCCGCCCCACTGAATGCTCTGCGAACCTTGCGAGACATCGAGCAAACTCGACTGGAAGTTCGGGTTACTCGTGACTTGCGTTGGATCGCCGAGACTCGGTTCAGGAATCGTGCCGAGTTGCGGATCGATGACCCACGAGTCCTCGATGCCGTTGTCGAAGTACGAGCTGTCGGTTTCATAGAAGAAACTTGCGAAAGCGCCGACCTTGATGCCGTCATCGACTTCCCACGTTCCGCCGCCTGCAGCCGACCACTTGTAGTCAATCGCAGGGTTGCCAATCTCCTCGGTACCCGTTGGGTTCGGCCACGATTGGCCGATCAGGTCTTCAGGAATGTTGCGACCAGCGTTGCCGCCCCACACCGGAATGTCAGCGCCTTGGAAGGAGAGGAACTTGTTTCCTGCACCTTGGACTTGCGAATTGGTTCCGAGCTGGCCCTTCAACTGGAAGAACGGCTGATCGGGCAAGTCCTTGAGGTCGATGTTGATCGCGCCGCCCGACGAGTCACCTTGCTGATCGGGCGTGAACGTCTTGCTGACTTGGAGGCTCTGGATGACCGCGCTCGGGAATTGGTCGAGCTGCACCGCGCGACGCTCGGCATCCGACGTCGGCAAACGCACGCCATCGAGGAGCGCGGCCACGTAACGATCGGGAAGACCGCGCACGACCGCGTAGCGACCTTCTTGCACCGACGCACCAGGCACGAGGAGCAACGCCGCTGCAGCATCGCTCGCGCCTGCCTTACTGATGATGTCCGCGCCCACCGAGTCGAGCAACTGCGGACTGTCAAGTCGCAGCGTGAGCAACGATGCTTCAGATCCGCCGAGTTCGAGTTCTTGGACGACGAATTCGTCCATGTCCTCGTACTCACCCACAAGTTCAAGATTGAGCGACGACAACTGCGACTGGTTCACAATGACATCAGAGCGAACCTGACGAACGAACCCGTCCTTTGAAATGATCGCGGTGTACTTCCCTGCCGGGAGCGAGAGCGAGAATGCGCCATCTTCACCGGTTGTGGTCTTCGCACCTGTTTCGACGATCGTGACCGTCGCGCCCGCGACAGGCCCGCCAAAGTCGCGGTCGGTCACGAAGCCGCGCAGCGTCCCTGCATCTTGCGCGTGCGCCAAAGTCGAGACGCACGCCACGCAAGCGGCGACGCCAAGCGCTGCCCAAGGTGTTCGGAGATTTTGCATGGTCGGGCTAGAGACGCCCGATGACTGAAGGAAGCCGCGGAAGATCGGAGCCGCGCGCTTCTTCGGTCATCGAAGGGCGCGCAAAGTACGAGTCGGCCTCTAAACAATGTTGCTGAGATCGTTCGACTTGCGTCAAGACTGTGTCAAGACGCGCGCTGTCTCGTTCTCTCAGGAGGGTTTGCAGCGGCTCGCGATGCGCGAGGTCTTCACGTTTTCTTTACAGAGAGGCTCGCGCAATCTTCGGCGATTCGCAACAAAGACGCAGCCGCCTCATGCGGTATCGCGATGTTGCATGCACTCACTCGCGCTAGCTCACCAAACGCGCACTCACTCGCGCGCACTTACCACGGCGCACGCAGACCGGCGCGAATCTCAGCCATGCGCGCCCAGAGTTCCTCGCCTGGTTCAACACCCGTCGTTGCGAGATCTGCGCATGCCGCCGCAAGATCCTCCGCACGCGGCCGAGCGTTTCCATTGATGGCGCCTTCGTTGATCGCAAGCGCGAAAATCTCGCGCGCCTTCGCGTCATTACCGAGCGTTGCGTAACCCTTCGCAACCAAGCGAAGCGGCGCGCCGCGGAAGATGTCGACGATGCTGTCGCGGTTGGTTTGGAAGTACACCACCGCTTCATCGAGCGTCTTGCGTGCACCCGCGGAATCCCCCGCTTCAAACTCACCCGTCCCAAGCAACGCCATCTGCGTCACGAAATCCTCCGGCAGCCACTTCGCCTTCGCGAATTCAGCCTTCGCCTCGGCAACGAGTTCGAGCGCATGCGCAGCGTCGCCAGCCTTTGAGGCAGTACGCGCGAGTTCGAGGAGCGATGCGACGCGCAGGTCAAACGGCACCTTCGCGTTCAAGCGGCGTACAACATCTTCGATCTTCGTGCGTCGCGCAGCGTCTTTCACGAAACGACCGTAGAGCGCCTCAGAAACATCGAGCGCGTTGCGCGCGAGATCGAAGTTTCCTGTCGCAAGCCACGCTTCGATTTCCGCGAGTCGCGCGTCGAATTCAGCTTCATCAGCCCGAGTCGCTTCGATCATTTCGACCTTACCGATCTCAGGTTCACCAACACCCTTCGCGAGTTCGTCCGCGCGTCCGCTCTCGCCAAGCACCACGTAGACTTGCGCGACTTTGACGCGAATGCGCTCTTGTTGCCAGTCGAGCCACTCGGGCAACGACTTCAACGCGCGCTCCGCAAACTCAGACGCCTTCGCAGTTTCGCCCGCACGGGCATACGAGAGCCCAATGTCGGCGTAGCACGCGGCGCGGCGCCACGTGCGCATGGAATTCGCCATTTCCTCGGCACCCGCGCGATCACCGAGCGCAATCATCGCTGCCACGCACCACTCTTGCGCCTTCGCTTGATCACGCACGTTACCTTCGGTCGGAATCATCGAGGCAACGTCGTAACCAAAGCGCGCGATTTCAACGCGACGCGCTGGAGACGCGGCGAGCGATGCCTTGTTCTTGTCCGCGTCGGTGGCCGCGTTGTTGGCAGCGGCGCGTTCACTCGAACCTTCCGCCGCAACGGGAGCCTTCGCGTCCTGCGGCGAGCACGCAGAGAGCGTAGAGATCGTCGCGATTGCAAAGGAGCATGCGGCAAGAGAGCGTCGAGAGAGTAGAGAAGTCGCGGTCATAGTGTTCACGTCGAGCAAGGTATCGAATCGACAGTTTCCGAGTGATCCCTCTGAGGTCCGCGGAAGGCGAAGGACGAAGGAGTTTCAATCGATCGTCACCGTCGAAGACGCAAGACAGTCGAAAAGTAAGAGAACGGGCCTCGTTCGGCGTACATCTCGCCGACGAGGCCCGTCTTACTTACATGCCTTTGCGCGGTTGAAGCCACGCAATCAAATTAGTTGCATGCACCCCAAGCGCCGAGGAGGAGCGCGAGGTCCGACGCACCGACGGTGCTGTCACCGTCGAGGTCTGGCGTATCCGAGCCCCAACCCGCGAGGAGTTCCGCGAGGTCCGAAGCGCCGGTGACGCCGTCACCATCGATGTCGGTGGTGCACGGAGCAGCAACGGTGCACGACTTCGCTGGAGCGGTGATGAAGCCGAACGCGTCAGCAGCAGTCCACGAGCAGAGCCAGTGCGACGTCGAGCTGAATGCGCCACGGAAGCCTGCCTGCTCGAAGAAGCCGTCGTTTGGAGCGGTGCCGACCGAGGTCACAGCATCGTTCGCAGCGAGCGGGTTGAGACCAGTCACCGGACGAACCTTAAGGAGACCAGCGTTGGCCGAGACAGCCGCGCCACGGGTGATGCCCGCGATCGGCGACGCAGTCGCGGTCACGTTGTTGTTGCCAGCAGCGCGAACGCCACGAGCATCAGCTTCGGTGTATGCCGCTGGGTTGATGTTGTTGAAGAAGACGCTGTCCTTGATTTCGTTGAGGTTGCCGTCGACCTGCGCCTTGTAGAAGGCGCTTGGGTTCGCTGGCGCGTTCACGGTTGGGTACGTGTTGTACGGCGTGGTCCACGTCGCAGCCCACGTGTGGGTGCCGTTGAAACCGTAGCCTGCACCACCGTCGCCGTCGACGTTGTCGATCGCGACGAGACGCTCACCCATGTCCATGAAGACAGAGTTGCGGATCTGGACGCGTGCGTTGTCGCGGTATGCGACGCCGTGGTCGCCACCGTTCGAGCCGGTCGAGTTGTCGCCGGGGTTACCGATGCAGGTGAAGTTGTAGAGGACAGCGGTCGTGACAGGCTGGTAGTCCGACTGCTCTGCGCCGTCGATTTCGATCATGTTGTCGCCGACGCCCGAGCCCTGCGCGTTCGACGCTGGGAGCGCCGAGTAGCCCTGCACGATGAGGCCGAACTGAGCCTTGCCGCGCCAACCTTGGTCGACGTCGAGGCTGTCGTCACCGATGTTCCAGATCGAGATGTAGTTGAGGTTGACCGTGCCACCCCAGATCTCGATGCCGTCGTCGATGTTGTTCATGATTTCCATGTGGTCGATCGTGGTTTCACGACCAACGCCACCGAGCGAGAGACCGTTGAGCTCGTTGTTCAGGCCGATGACCTTACCGCCGTAGCGGAAGCTGACGTACGCGAGCGAGCCCGAATCGTCTTCGTCGTTGCCGCCACCGTAGACGGTGTTCGGGTCGGAAGCGGAGCCACCGAGGAGGCCTTCCATGATGCCGATGTTGTTCGCGTTTGGCGTCGCGGTGTTCGCAGCGATGACGTTCTCGGAGATGTAGCCGCGGCCCATCACGGTGAGGTTACCCCACTCGTTGCACACGCCACGCCACGTACCGGTCTTCGGGTTGCCCTTCGTCCACGTCGCGACGTCGTTCGTCGAGGTGAAGATAATTGGGCTCTCTTGCGTGCCGACTGCGTTGATGCGGGCGCCGCGGGTGATGGCGAGCGAGCCACCGTCTTGCGGGCGGCTTGCGATGATCGTGCCTGGCTCGATGGTGAGCGTTGCACCAGGGAGAACGTAGATCTGTCCGACCAGACGGTAGGTGTTGTCGGCGGTCCAAGTGGTCGAGGTCGAGATGTTCGCGTTGACGAAGATCTCAGCGGCGCCAGCGGCCTGCGCGAGCAGGAGCGAAGCACCAGAAACGAGGAGCATGCGGCTGATGTTGTTCTTCATAGTGTTCAATCTTTCATTTCGTTTCGATGACTGGGTTTCCTAGCCAGTTCGAGGACTGGGGAGCCTTCCGAACTCCCCGTTCATGCACGGGACTCAACTTGATGACGATGACTGTGAATACGACTGTCTTGCCATCCAACTTGCGACTTCGAACCTACAAACTCGCCGACACTCGCAAGCCCCCGCAGAAATTTCGAAGAGCGCGAACCTACGCCGAAAAATCTGCTCAGGCCCAAAATCCGTGCTTGGATTCCGCGAGCGTTTCGTGAAGGAGCGCACGAAGTCGGGCGGATCCCAGTCGGCCTTGGGTTCTGACGGTCGGAAAGTTACGACTCGATTATTTGGCTTCTGTGTGCCTTTGATGAGCACACCGAGTGATCGCGACTCGGTGAGCACTTTGGCCGTGCACTCGCGGAAGTTTGCTGATCGCGTTCAGCGAGACTTCATCCAATCTTCACGCGGCCTTCACCAAATTTCCGCGGCGCACTACCCCAGTCATTCCGCGCGGCGGTTTCCGCAAGCCAATCGAGTCGAACTTTCCGCTACCTTGCGCAAATGCACACCGCTCCCTGCACCACGTCCTGCACCTCGTCGTGCACCTTTTGGCGCCGCTCCCTTTCAGCCACGGCATTCTGCGCAGCACTCGCGCTCGCAATCTCGCCGATCGCCCTCGCAATCACGACACCGAACACGCCGGCCGCGAGCGCACCGCAAGCGCAAGTCGATCTCTTCAATGGCAAAGATCTCTCTGGCTGGGTCGATGTGAACACGTCAGCGTCCACATGGACGGTTGCGAAAGATGAAACCGGCGCACCGATCATCAAGTGCACGGGCATTCCAACGGGCATCCTTCGCACCGAGAAGGCCTACGAGAACTTCGTGCTTGAATTCGATTGGAAGCACCTGTCGTACCCAGGCAACGCAGGGCTCTTCGTGTGGAGCGATCCGTACTGCGCGAAGGGCGTGCCATTCTCGCGCTCGATCGAAGTGCAAATCATGCTGACGCCTGACAACGTCGACGGCGAAGGCCGCACGATGTACACGGGCCAAGGCGACATCTTCTCGATTTGGGGCGCAAGCATGAAGCCCGATCGTCCGCACCCAGGTGGTTGGGAGCGCTGCTTGCCGAGCGCGCGCACGACGAAGGGCGCTGGCGAATGGAACCACTACAAGGTCACGTGCAACAACGGCGTCATCAAGCTTGAAATCAACGGCACCGAAGTGTCGGGCTGCTCTGAAGTGAAGCCGCGCAAGGGCTTCATCTGCCTCGAGAGCGAAGGCACAGAGATCTGGTTCAAGAACCTGAAGATCACCGAGCTCCCTGCCGCGACGCCAGCACTTCCGGCAGACATGTGCGCGGATCTCGCTGCTTCGGGCATGCGTCCGATGTTCGATGCGCTCGTGATGAAGGGTTGGAAAGAAGGCGCCGATCGCGGCGAGGCGAAGCCCGAACACTGGACCGTCTCGAACGGCGTCGTCCGCTTCGACGGCAAGGGTAAGAGCCTGTGGAGTGATGAGAACTATGGCGACTTTGAAATGATTTGCGATTGGCGCTGGACCAAGGATCACCAAGGCAAGATGCAGCGCCCGTTCATCGGCGCCGACGGCAACACCGTCAAGAATCCCGATGGCAGCGACAAGACGATCGAAGTCGAAGAGCGCGACAGCGGTATCTACCTGCGCGGCAGTTCGAAGAGCCAAGTCAACATGTGGTGTTGGCCATGTGGTTCCGGCGAGGTCTACGGCTATCGCACCGATCCTTCGATGTCCGCCGAAGTGCGCGCCGCTGTCACGCCAAAGAAGAACGCAGACGCGCCCGTCGGTCAGTGGAATCGGTTCCGCATTCGCATGGTTGGCGATGTTCTCAACGTGTGGAACAACGGCGAGCACGTCATCGTCGATGCGAAGTTGCCAGGCATTGCGAAGGAAGGGCCGATCGCGCTGCAAAGCCACGGCTGCCCGATCGAGTTCTACAACGTGATGATTCAGCGGCTCGACTGAGCGCGCGGGACATCACGACCGAAAACCGCACATTCCTTCGGAATCGTCGGGAACTGAGGCGATTGCGGCCGCGAACTCTTGCGATTCGCCGTTCCTCTCGGAGAATCCTCGGATGTCCCTCACCGC
>JBJOHQ010000018.1:0-3361 GCA_046047595.1 Planctomycetota bacterium
TCGTCAGGCGCACATAGCCGATGCCCGCGGTGGGATCGATGTACCAGTCCCACTCGGGGATGCCGCGCTCGTCGAGTGCCTTCTTCCACCAACCGTTCACCGAGCGGATCTTGATCTGCTCACGCACGAGTTTGAGATCAATCGGCTCTTCCGCGCCTTCACGCTTCACCGAGAGCGTGACCGTTTGACCGGCCGGGCCCGTGATCGAATCGACGGCCTTGTTGAGCGTCCAACCGACCGTGGCCTTTCCGTCGACCGCGACGATGCGGTCGTCGCTCTTCACGCCGGAGCGCGCTGCGGGGCTTCCTTCAAGCGGATTGACAACTTGAATGTCGCGTCGATCGTCGTGGCGAATGAGGATGCCGACACCGACGAAGTTGCCGCGAATCGTTTGTTCGAATCGGCGAAGTTGGTCAGGCCAGATGATCTGCGTGTATTCGTCTTCGAAACGCTTCGAGAGCTCTTCGATCGCGCCGTCACCGAATTCGCGAATGACGACTTCGTCGGGCAACGCAGGGCCAGCGGCGTTGGCCGCGAGCAAGTCGCGCACGACTTCGCGGTACTGAGGCTCGGCGATCGCCGTGCGATCAAGTGCCGCGAGCGACTCCTTCGCGCGGTTTGCAGCGTTCACAAGGACTGCCGCCTTCTCAGGGTCGGCGAGACCCGGGAAGTTCTCGCGCAGCGTCGGCGTCGTTGCAAGGACGCGCACGGCGTCGATACCGCCTGAGATCAGCGGCTCCCAACCGCCGGCTGAGATATGCGCTTCGGCGGCTTCCTCGAGCGCAGCCGTCAGCATGCCTCGCGAGATACCGTCGAGTGCTTCTTTCCAGTCTTCGGCGAATGCCTCGTTGAATTCTGGCAGCGGCTTCGACGGATCAAAGCGCTTCGCGTAGTCGGCGCGGAGACGCCACAGTTCGCGAGGCGCGTATTGCGCGAGGAGCATGATGCGCTTGTTGACTTCATCGAGTTGTGCGTCGTAACGACGGAACGCTGCCGCATCGCCCGACTCTTCAAAGAGCGTGCGCATGCGGAAGAGAATCTCTTGCGCGACGAGCCAATCGCCGTTCTTTTGGGCGGTCGCCTCGGCAGTCTCAGCCTTCGCGAAGAGTTCGCGCATTTCGGGGAGTTCAAGCGCGGCAGCCCAGTTGTCGGAGAGCGTCTGCAGTTTGACTGCGGCGGTGAGCGCTTTGGTTGTTTCGCCCTTCGCCGACGCTTCCTTCATTTCTTCGAGCGCCTTCGTGCGATCGGCATCGCGCACCTTCGTGCCTTCGTCGACGTGTGCGTTGCGCACCGCGATGAAATCGCGCAGACGCTTCGCTTCAAGCGCTGCGACCGACGGCGGAACGTTGGCAAGCGCCTTCTCGACGGTGTCGAGATCGCCAGACTTTGCGGCGTTCCACACCATGTCCGACCAGCGCGCGATGTCGATGGGATCGATCGGTTGACCTGCGACCTGCGTCGCGGGGGCGCCTGTTGTTGTTGCGGGCGCGGGTGCCGTGACGGTCGCAGGCGGCACTGCAAAGGCAGACGCGACACCGGCGGCGGCGAAGCCACTCATCAACGCAGCGCCCAAAACGAGCGCTGCAGGACGGCGGATGCTTCGGAAGAACGTGTTTCGATTCAACTGCATAGGGGCTCCATCGGTATTCGCGGACGGTCGGGGTGCGCGGTTTTCGTCGCGAAACTCCTCGTTGATCACTTCTGTTTCGGCCGTCGCGGCGGCCCTTCGAACTCTCGCACTTCGGTCGTTCGCCCTCGGAAGTTCAAAGTGTCTCACAAACTTGGCGAAGCTGGGGCGGTGGTGTACCGTTTCTATCGGTCGTCGGTGCAGATTCCGATACGAGAGTGTCTTTTGCGACGCAGCGGAAAAACGGTGCACGGCACGTGCCATGCAGTGCCAGGCACTGGGTGGCACGTGCCGTGCACCATCGATCCAACCCCAGGGAAACCCACGTCACATGGCTGCAGACCATCCCACAAATCCGACGGACTTCGGCGATGGCAGGGTGAACGGCGGATCGGAGAACCGACAGCCAGAGTTGGAAGCCGAAGCGCACATCCCGCATCGACCCGTGCGGCCGGCGAGCCTCGGACCGATCGCAAGCGGTGGTTCCGCTGAACCCGACGTTCCTCCTGCGACCAACGAGAAGCCCGCACACGCCTCGGAAGAAGATCCGCACGTCGCCTTCGATCTCCTTCCAGATCCTCCTAATGAAGAGCCCCGCGGCATCGCCCCTCCGCCCTCGCCGACCACGCCCCAAACTCCACGGAACCCCGTGCCGCCTGCGGCTCCTCCGATGCTGCAACCACCCCACGCGGCTGACGATGCCCCAAATCCCTGCGCCGTTTGCGGATACGACCTCCGCGGCTCTCACGGTCGCCCCGCGTGCCCCGAATGCGGAACCCCCGTTCCGCTCCGTCGCAACATCCCGATGGCGAAAGACGAACAGTTCCAACTGCGCGCCGACGTCGTGCGCATTTGGAACTCGCTTGCATTTCTGTCACTTGTGCCAATCGCGCTGCTCTCGCCCGTTCCCTGTCTGCCGTGCTTTGGGATCGTCGCGGCCGTGGCACTTGCGACTGCTCCTGGCTTTCGGCTCGCGGCGATTCGAAACCTCGACATCCTTCCCGACACCTTGCGCGACGGCGTGCGCCGAGAGCGTGCGCGCTTCAATCAAACGCAACTTGTGGAGGGCGGCGTCGCCCTTCTGATCTGCGGGTACGCGGCGATCGCCACGTTTGGCTTACTCCCCGCGAAGTTCGCGTTCCTGTATCGCGCGCTCATTCTTGCGTGGTGGTGCATCGCCTGTGCTGGGCTCGTCGCACAAACCCAGTACGCCGAAGCGCTACGCGTTCGCGCGGGTGCTGCGGATCCCGACTCGGCCGCGCAGGCCGCCAAAGCGCGCCGCACGATCCGCGTGGCATTCGTGATCGCCGTGATCGCAGCGTTTGGCTACTTCCTTGCGAGTGTTTCGCCTGGCGCGATCGGCGACGTGCTTTCCGTTGGGTCACTCGTTCTGTTCGCGGTTGCGAGCGTGGTGTTCATTCTCGCGGCGCTCGAGATCCGCGGCCACGCAGAAGCGACCGGCGTGGCGCTTTACTCAAGCCCCGCGCTTGCGAAAGCGGTGCTGAAAAAGACGGTGGAGATTTCTCCATCGGAAGCCGCGCTTCAACCGCCACCCAATCGAACTCCTGCGACGCCTCCAAAGGCGAACGATTCGGACGATGACGCGCCGATTCCGCTTGCGTGAACTCGCGCGCTCCATTCGTGCGCTCCTTTCGCGCGCCGACGAGCGGTGCCAGACAGTGCACGGCACGTGCCATGCAGTGCCAGGCACTGGGCGGCACGTGCCGTGCACCG
>JBJOHQ010000019.1:0-3275 GCA_046047595.1 Planctomycetota bacterium
TCCGCCATCGGTGAACGGCAGGTGTTGCCCGTGCAGATGAAAAGGACCGTGCGCATGCGAAGGGGCGAATCCTACCGAAGGCGCGGATCCGTCGCATCGGGAGCGCCGTCATCCTCGTCGGGATCGTCACCCTCCCGATCCTCTCCTTCTCGAGCCGCGGCCTCTGCCTCGTCTTCCAATACTTCGTCTTCCCACCCCGGCGGCGGCGCGCGCTCGGCGAGAAGCCGTTCCGCGCGTACAAGATCGCCCCGTCGCACGAGAACAGAAACAAGCCCAGGCGCCTCGGCCCGCAATTGTGCGGTCAACCCGCCAAGGACCGTCGCGGGAATCCCCTCGGCTTCGAGGTCACCCACAAGAAGGAGCGCGGAAAGTTCGTCAGGAAATCGAGCGATGACGACGGTGTCGCGAGGATCTGCCACGTCAGACGCTCCCCGATCCATCGGCGGCGACACGCGCAACTTCGGCGCCGGCGTGCTCGAGGCTCACGGGCTTGTCCGCGTCCTCAACGCGCTCTTGCGGAACATACGGCGCACCCACTTCGTCGAAAATGCGGCGGCAAGAAGGGCATTCCTGCACGCGGCTCTCGCCGACCCGCAGAACATCGCACGCCGTCGCACAGGCTGGGCAATTCCCTCCTCGCAGCGACGCGAGCGCGATACCGCGCTCAAAGTGCCGCAACACGAGGAAGGTCACGCGCGCAATCACGACCAAAAACACCGACGAAATGATGAGGATGATCGGAACGAGCGGATAAATCACCGTGAACGCGAAGGCGACGAAAAACGCCGCGATAAACGCGAACAGCACAGCGACTGGGTAGATCTCGTTGAAGCCTCGGAGGAAGCGGTAAATCATCGGGGTCCAAGGGTATTCGGGCACACGCGCCCGACGGACGCGCCTTGGCGTGATTCCCGACGAATTCAACCTGAATTCGGGAGGCGTGCCTCGTTCTCGCCACCCACCCCTACGGGCGGTACACTGCCGACCCCGTGACCCAATGGGCTGTAGATTCGCGGTAGAGTCGCAGTAGATTTCCAGCGGGCGCGGATTCGATGTTTGTCTGAAGTTGAGATGTCGAGTTGCGGAGCAAAGCCGTGGCTCGCCACGCCCGTGCTCGACGCATGCTCGACGCATGCTCGACGCGTGCTCGATCGCGCACGATGCAAATGCACGATCGACAAGCGCTGCATGCAACACGGCTGTTGTGGGCCTCGGCCCGATGAAGGGGATCCTATGAAACTCGTTTGCGACCGCCTTTCACTTTCCGACGCTCTCACGATGGCAAGCGGCGTTGTCGCCGCGCGCACGCCGCGCCCAGTGCTCCTCTGCCTCAAACTCGTCGCGAAGAAATCGGGGAGCGACAATGTCCTCCAGATCAGCGCGACCGACGGCGAGATTGGCCTCGTCATCTCTGTGCCGAACGTCGACATCAAGGAAGAGGGCGAAGCACTCATCCCCGCGGACAAGTTGAACCAGATCGTGCGCGCCTGCGACGACTCGACCGTTTCCATCTCGGTCGACCGCACGCTCGCGACGATTTCGACCGAGAGCTCGACCTTCAAAGTGTTCGGCTACGAGCCGCGTGAGTTTCCTGGTGTTCGTCGCGCCGGCGACCGCACTGATTTCGAAGTCGATGCGGGCACTCTGCGCCGACTCGTCAACCGCACCATTTTCGCGACCGCTCGTGAAGACACGCGCTACGCGTTCAACGGTGTGTTGGTGGAACGCAAGAAATCGCAGCTGCAACTCGTCGCGACCGACGCGCGCCGCTTGGCGCTCGCACGCGGCAGTTGTAAGGGCGGCGAAGGCGACGGCGCGAAGGATTTGAGTTTCATCGTGCCGACGAAGGCACTCAACGCGCTGATGCGCCTTCTGACTGACCCCGATGCGGCTGTGCGTGTTTCGCGCGACGGAACGCAGGTCACGTTCGTTGTTGGCGATGCGGCGTCAGGCGCAACGCTCGTTGCCAACGTCGACGAGCGCAATTTCCCGCCGTTCAACGACGCGATTCCGAAGGATCACGATCGTCGCGCGACCTGCGATGCGGGCGAACTTGGTGGCGCAATTCGCCGCGCGAGCCTTTTGACCAACGAAGAGTCGAAGGGCGTGCGCATGAGTTTCAACGGCAAGCAACTCACGCTCACCAGCCGCGCGCCCGAGATGGGCGAGTCGGAAGTGCGTATCGATGGCGTCGCATACCAAGGCGAACCAATCGACATCGCGTTCAACCCGACGTACATCCTCGATGTACTCAAGGTGATCGATAGCGAGCAGGTCGTCATCGAAATGAAGGGCCCGAATCTCCCTGGCGCGATCAAGGTTGGCGCTGACTTCACGTACGTCGTGATGCCGGTGAGCCTGCGCTGAGAAGGCCGTATGAGGCGCGTCGGATCGCGACGCCGCTCCAAAACAACCGCCGCCCGCGTGAAGCGGGCGGCGGGTTCGAACAAACTTCGATCAAGCGTCGAACAAAGATGGACGCATCGTGCAACGCGCGAACGCGTTCTCCGTGCGCTCAGTTCTTCTTGTACTTGACGGAGCAGCCGTATGGCTTCGTCTCGCTTGGCGAAACCTTCTCGCCAGCCTTGAGTTGCTTGACAGCGTTGACAACGTAGTTCGTCTTCGCGTCACCTGATGGGCTGTCGTCGATCGCGCCTTGGTAGACAAGGACGCCGTTCTGATCGATCACGAAGCAGTGCGGCGTCGTACGCGCGCCGTACAACTGACCGACCTTGCCGTCGTTGTCGAGCAGCGCAGGCACTTCGAGCTTGTGCGACTTGAGGTACTCCGCAGTCGCCGAGAGGCTGTCTGGCTGCGCGGCGCTCGAGTTGATCGCGACATACACGACGTCAGGGAACTGCTCCTTGCAGCCCTTCAACGTGTCGGCCACGATGCCTTCCTTGCACACGCGAACGCACACTGGGCAGTTCGGGTTGACCCATTCAAGCACAACGACCTTGCCCTTTGCGTCAGCGAGCGACCAATCCTTGCCATCGGTCGTCTTGAGTGTGAAATTCGGCGCAGCTTCGCCAACCTTCGCACCAGCGGCGGCGGTTGCGGCGGCAGCGCGGCGACCTTCGCCACGCGCGGCGCGGCCCTTCGTCGCAGGAGCGTCTTCCGCTTGCTGCGAAGCGGCCGGCGTCTGCGTGTCATCAGCGACGACCAACGACGTGAAACCAGTTGCGAGAATGCCTGCGAGCGCGATCGAAACGAATGCCTTCATCTGCGTGGACTCCTGTTCCCTGAAGGAACGGTTAAGGAAATTTTGAGGAACT
>JBJOHQ010000020.1:0-6363 GCA_046047595.1 Planctomycetota bacterium
ACGGCTACTTTGCCGCATCGCCGTACAACCTCGACGCGTCCACGGGCCTCAGCGCGCCGAGCCCAACGCACTATCGATTCCGTGATCTCGTGCGACAGGACTCGCTCGACGCTACGGCAACGCTTCCACTTGATCCGCTTGGTTTTCAACAATCCGAACTGTCCGCCGCAAGCGGAGTCATCACCTCCAACGCGTATCCCAGTTACTTCGGCGACGGCTATCGCGACTATCAAGCCGCGAGCGGCGAGTGGATTGAACACACGTTCAATGTGCCTGCATCGGGCACCTACACACTGTGGATTCGACACGCGAATGGTGGTACAGCAGCACGCTCATTGCGCGTCGCGGTTGATGGCGCAACTGTCAACAACGCACTTTCATTTCCGCGCACCGGAAGTTGGCGCGAGTGGCGACTTGTCTCGACGAATATCGCGCTTGTCAGTGGAACGCGCACGATTCGCTTGACGTCAACGGGTTCAAGCGGGCCGAACATCGATTCCGTCGCGCTTCTTCCCCTAGGCACACAACCTGCACAGCTTCCCGCGGCAATTCCGACGTGGACGCATCATCGACCGATGATCGATTGGAGTCACGCGATGTCGATGTCGCGAACTCCGACGTATTCCCTGAACGCAGCAAGCGCGACGACCGTCGGAGCAACAGGCGGCGCGACGGGCGCGCCATTCGCTGGCTTCTGCGCGATCGGCGGACCGATCATCGATCGCACCGATTGGCCCGCGTCGCTGCAAGGCACGGTTTTCTTCGGCGATTACGTTTCGAATTTCATTCGCACGATGACGCTCTCTCCAAGTGGCACGGTCACTGCACTCGGCGTCTTCGATTCTGAGACGCCCGGCCTCACAAGCATCGCGCTCAATCCGCACGACGGTTCGCTTTGGTCGACGCGTTGGCCAAGTGGGCTCGTTCGCTATCGCTACACCCCTGCGACTGGGCAACCACCTGTCGCCGCGCTTTCAACGAGCTCAAGTTACGGCGTATCGCCGCTCACGGTGCAACTCTCTGCAGCAGGCTCCGTCGATCCAGAAGGCGCAGCATTGACGTACACGTGGGACTTCGATGATGGCAGCGCACCATTCACAGGGCCCGCAGTTGTCTCGCGCACCTACAGCGCCCCCGCTGCTGTTCCAACGCGTTTCGATCCGCGCGTCACGGTGCGTGATCCGCTTGGCAACGAGTCCTCCGCGACGGTTGTTGTCAGCGTGAACAACACGCCACCAGTTGTAGCGATCACCTCGATCGCAGATGGCCAGCTCTATCCGATGAGTGGTGACACGGTTTTCCCGCTGAGCGCCGTGGTGACGGATGCCGAACACGATGCAGCGAATCGCACGTGTGCGTGGACCACGATTCTTCATCACAACGAACATGAGCACAGCGAGCCGACAGATCCTGCCTGCACAACCACCACGCTGATTTCGCCGCTCGGCTGTGGTGTCGATACCTACGCGTTCGAGATCGTGCTCACTGTCACGGATGCCGCTGGACTTTCAGCGACCGATCATGCATGGCTGTACCCAGACTGCGACGGAGTGCTTGCGTGCGCTGGTGATACCGATGGCAACGGTACCGTCGACGCGACCGATCTCGCGAATGTCCTTTCGAATTGGGGCTTCGGTGGCATGACCGACTTTGATCGCTCTGGTTCGACCGACGCGAGCGATTTAAGCGTCCTGCTCGGTGCGTGGGGTTCGTGCAAGTAGCGCGGCGAGCGTGGTGCATCAACGAATGAATTGAATGATCCACGGATACTTGAAGGGCACGCCGTTCGTTGCCGCCATCAGTCCGCGAATTCCAACGACCACGCAGTACACGAAGAGCGCGGCCGAGATCGCGATTCCAATGAATGGCCCGATGATGATGATCGCGCAGACGAATGAGACTGCCGCTGCGATCACCAGGCCAAGGCCAAGTGTGAGCAAACAGTTCATCGTCTGTCGCGCTTCTGTCACGATGCGTTGATCGGATGCGCCAAGACCCCAGACGATGCCGACTCCTATGAACGCGAAGATGTTCGTGAGCGGAGCGGTGAGAACCGCGATACGGCAGAGAATCTCTGCGACGCGAGGGTCGAAGGTGATCGGTGCAGGCGTTGGCACGGGCACACTCGGCGGAGTCGCGGGATCTGGTGGAGTTGAAGAGTTTGGTGGAGTTGAAGAGTTTGGTGGAGTTGAGGGCGGGCTTGATGGCACGTGAGCGCTGGAGGGCTCGGGCGCGGACGCGGGGGCGGACGCGGGGGCGGACGCGGGCGATGATTCTGAAATTGCGCTTGCTGCCAGACCCGACGCTGGTTCGACGGACTGAGGAATCGGCGCATGCGCAGGCAGAAGCCCCGCTACCGAAGATGCGGCGACCCACTGAGTCAAAATCGGGTCATGCACCCATGTTGAGCTCGTGATCGAGCCGATCGAAGCCAGACGTTTGAGTTCGACAAAGTCCACGGGCCCGAAGGTCTTGCCGTCATGCGACCAATGCCATTGCGCTCGTGAATCGGTTGGGGCTGTGTTCATGGTGTGATCTCTCGCTCGCTCGCGGACGCCATTGAAGGCGCATCTGTGGCGCGACAACATCGCGGCGACCGACCGCAAAGAAAAATCATCTCAAAATTTTTGCGCTTGGAATTTCTGCCAGCATTTGCGAGTTCGCGTCCGACGTGTTGTAGGTTGCCTCTCGCCGTGACGCGAGGTGCGTTGCGGCACAGTCATATGCCGGGCGTTGTCCCGGGGAGAGGAAGAACGGATGAACGTCTTGAAGACGGCGGATATCACATGGACACAGAGCCGAGCGGCAGCCAAGGCGAAGGGGTCGAGTGTTGCGCGGGTTGCGGCGCTGACAAGCGCGATTGCCGGATTCGCGTGTTGCACACTCGCGCATGGTGAGGTGATCGCAGCCTGGAATATGAACGGCTTTGTGCCCGGATCCGCAGGCGCGATGGCCGCCTCAACTGGCATTGGCTCGGTTGATCTGACCCCATTTGGCGACGGTGTGGGAACACTCCTTGGCACGACCTTGGGAGCGGTGGAAGGCGACATCGCGGGCGAGTCGCTCTCGATCGCCGGCAATAGCTACAACGGTCTTGCGCTGACATTCGGCTTTGATGCATCGATGCATCGCGATTTGTCGGTGAGTTTCGCTGTTCGCCGCTCGTCGACGGGCTTCGCCACCAACAGGATTGAATGGTGGTCGGGCTCCAAATGGACGACTCTCGCAACTTTCGGCGCGAGCACCACGACATGGGATCTTCGCTCGTTTGACTTCAGCGCCGTCGACGCCATGGATGGCCAGTACGGGTTGTTCCGTTTCGTGCTTGATGGCGCGACGGGTTCCACCGGCAGCATTCGTTTCGACAACGTGTCATTCAGCGGAACTGTGCTGCCTGCGCCAGGCGCGGTCGCGCTGCTCGGACTCGCTGGAGTTGTCGCTCGACGCCGCCGCTGAATGAGCGCGCTGCACACGAGAAAGCGAATCACGTGCATGGGGGAAAGAACGCAGGGGCCGATGTTGTGCATCGGCCCCTGCGGGGCACTCAAGATCAGTGACTGTTCGACCTCTTCACCGCTGAAACAACGTCACGGGCTCAATCCAAGCCAATCGTTGAAGAGGAAATCAAAGCGCCCAACAAGGAGCGTGATACGTCCCATGACCGTGAAACCGAATGCAGCACCAAAGGTGATCATCAAGAACCAAACGCCAACGCGCGCGGTCTTGCCGACCACACCTTTGTGTTCAAGCGAGAAGAAGAAGTACACAAGCACCGTCATCACACCGACGACGCCCAAGATCCCTGCGAGCGTGCCACCGAGGTCAAACGCACCACCAGAAGTTGCGGCTGATGCGGCCGCTCCTTCGGCCGAAGTCGACGTGTACGCCACCAGTGGCTTCATCGTCGCGGCGATCTGCGCCATGAAGTCTGCCTCGATCGACGCCGTGAGGCGCATTCCCGCGAACGTACCGATGACGACTGCAAGCGGCCAGACTGCAATCCATGCGCCTCGCGGAGCGAGCCGCCAGAGCAGCATCACGCCAAGCGCAAGTGGAATGAGCGCGAGCAAAAAGTCCTTGCCTGGGTGCTCCGATGGTGCCAGGCCTGGCAACATCGTCGCGCGAATGAGGTCCGGCGCGAGTTTCGCAAAGAGATCGGGAACAAGCGTGCTCCAGAACGCCACGAGCATCCAGTAAGCCGCAGAAACACCAATCAAGATCGACTCGACAACCTTGTAGAACGGGTTGTCGCGAACGAGAAAGGAGAAGATGCCCAGTGTCAGAAGAGCAGCGACCCAGATGCCAATGGAATCGCGAGGGCTCGGCACAATTCGGGTGGACTCAACCACCTTGAGCGCATTCATCCGCGCGGCCTCGCGCGCCTCGAATTCCTCACGCGTCAGCCCGGTCGGATCGGTTGGCGCCGACAGTTTCTCTGCGTCGCTCTCGAGCGCGACGATCTGCTCGCGTGCTTTCTTTGGATCAACCTTCGAACGCTCGTCCCAGACTTCGGGCGCTACACCTTCCACACGGCGAAGTTCGCCACTTTTGAAACGAGGATCATCCAACTCAACCCACACACGAGCGGGCGGTGCACTCTCCTCTTCGAGGCCGGTCGCCGCGACGGGATCGGAACCCTGTGTGTTTGTTGATGTCCCTTGCGCGATCGGCGCAGGAACCACTTCCGCCAACACGCGCGTTTCGGTCACGACTTCAACGTACGCCTCGGCCAGCGGGCCAGGACGCCAGAGTTTGCCCGCAAAGATCCCCACCGCTCCAAAGATGAGTAACGCAATCCAAAGGCGGGTGTCGCTCTTCGGTGCGCCACTCGATTGCTGTGCGCGATCCGTACTCATCGAGCAGCTCCCTTCCAACCTCGAGCAGCAAGCATCGAGATGTTTCCGAGCACAATCAACCCAATCAGAAGGAGGTGCGCCACAAACTGCGGCCCCATTCGCTCTCGACCGAGCGCAAGTCGATCTGCCGACCGAGTCACTGGATACTTCTCCGTCACGAGCATCTCGTATTCCGCGGCACCTTTAATCGCGATCAACATGCCTTCCATTTGCTTGGGGTAGTAAGGAAGCAACTGACTCGATTGCACGCCGGTCGTTCCAGCAACAAACTTGAACGCGTCGGGCATCGCGCTGTCTCCATACTGGACCCACTGCTGAGCACCAGGAGTTCCCGCCGAGATACTCGCGATCAGCTGGAAGTCGCCAATCGTGCGAACACCTTCGAGGAGCGGGATTTGCGCGATCGGTTTCCCTGAAGCATCGGCGGCGTATGCCTCTGCGATCGAAGTCGTCATCAGTTTGATCACGCCCTCGTTCCCCGTCTTGAAACCAAGTTGGACGTAATCAACACCCTCAACCTTGTCGGGGTGGTACTCAAGCAAGATGTCGCGAATGGCGTTGTCGGCGAGTTGTTTCCCGAGCGGCCAGAGTGCCATCAGAACGATGCGATGCCCCTTCGACGCGCAGTGATGGAGCACCGCATTCGCCATAGGCTCGAGTTCCGCAGCACTTGCGGGGTCGTAGTCGTACGCGATGAGTACCCGCGAACCTGACGGGATCGACTCGATCGCATCAAACGTCGCTTGGGCCATACGACCTGGGACTTCGGGAAACCGAAGCCGAGCGAGCATCGGGGCAGCGATCGCAACGGCGACCGCGAGATAGATCCAACGGCGATCAATCTGCCCCATGCGGATGAGGAAGCCTCGAAGGCCGGGAGGAAGTTGTTCGTTGCGCTGCTTCATGATTCCAACTTCATGCTTTCAACTTCTTGCTTTCAACTTCATGTCTCAACTTCAGGAGTTCAGTTCAGCGGTTCAACTCGGGAACGACGCGACGATCGCAAGTCAAACCACGAAACGAATCGCTCAATCACAAACCGCCCAGCCATCTCAACCCTTCGAAAGCGCACTGCGATCAATTCCCAAGATGAGTCGAAGGCTCGTCGCCGCGGTGCCAAGTGCAATGCCGATCAAGATCGCGCGCATGCCGGCGGTTTGGAACACTTCGGTCACGATCGCCTTCAACGACTCTGCACGCAGGAATGCAAAGAAACTGTCTTCAGGAATCCAGTTGGTGAGGAACGCACCCGCCGCGATTTGGACGAGGAGGATGATGAACGCCGTACCAAGCAGGAGAATCGCTTCGAGATTTTTCGCACGAAACGCGCGGAATGCAGCGCTCGCCACATAGAACGCAAGCAACGCAAACATCGTCGCGGTCAAGGGCGACAAGACGTACTCGTATGCCCAGCCATATCCCGCTTGAGTCGACTCTTGCGAGCCCGCGAGATGCACGTTTGGGTACTTCGCATCAGGCACCGCGCCCCACTTCGAGAGCCCCACCA
>JBJOHQ010000021.1:0-2768 GCA_046047595.1 Planctomycetota bacterium
GCGTAGAGCGAGAAGCCCGCGTTGAACTCTTCCGGCACGCGCTCGACGGGCACGAGCATGTAGCCCGACATTTCGCCTTTCTCGGGCGCGGGGGTTGGCTTCGGTGGAAGCGTCGGCACAAAGGCGGGTGCGCCGTCGACCGCAAGTGCGCGCATCGCTTTCCCGAGTGCGTCGCCGACGAGGAAATACGTCTCGCCGTTGCCAAACTCGTGGTGGCCGTGGCCAGGATTCGGTGAATCTTCAGGCGCGCGCACGAACGCCGCGGTCGGCGCGAAAAGTGCAAGCGGCTTCGCGCGGTTGGCATCGCCCTTCACTTCGACGCGCGCGGCAGCCGCGGCTTGCGCTTTGCGCAGATCGTTCCATTCGCCCGGCGCTTCGACCCACGGGCCCGTGATTTCGCCGATCACAACGGGGAGTTCTGGTGTCGCGAATTCGCGGCGGAGATCCTCAACGAGGTGCACGAGATTCGCTTCGTATTGCGGCACTGCGGTTTTCGGTTCGCAGCCGTCGTTCCAGCCGTGATACCAAACGAAGCCCGCGAGTTCGGGCGTTCGCCCCGCGAGCGCGGGGATCTCGTCGTCGGCGCGATCAAGCGCAGCGCGCACGTCGTCGATCATCATGCGGTAGTAGGGGCCAACTTCGCCACCCGCCGATGGAGGACGGAAGTCCTTGTAGAGGCTCTTGCCGCCCCACGCGGTTTTCACAAGCAGCACAGGCTCGTCCATCGCGTCGCCGAGTACGTGGCCGAGTTGAAGTTCGGGGCCGAAATGATGCTGATCGAGATACGGCGTGAAGCCAAGTGCGAGCGGGCCAAACTTTGCAGATTCGTCTTGTTCGCGCTGGTAGCGAACGAACACGTCGTCGCGCGTCTTCCACGTGCCGTCGGCGTTGCGAAGGTGCGCAACGAGCGGCGCGGTCTTCGGATCCTTCGCCATCGCGAGCAGTGTGCCGCGACCGTCGTTGTAATCCTTGCCGTCGAGGTCGACGACGCCGTGACCTTGCATGTTCGATTGACCGGCCAAGATGAAGACTTTGTAGGTCTTTGAAGGAGCGGCCGAGTCAGATTGCGCGGGGTCGATCGAACCGACGATCACCAACGGCTGTGGCGAGGCAAACGCGAAAGCGACCGTCGAAAGTGCGATGCACGCAGCGGCGAGTTTCAGCATGCGCGCGATGGTACGAGATCGGTGCACGGCACGTGCCAGGCAGTGCCAGGCACTGGGCGGCACGTGCCGTGCACCGATGAAATCCAACTCAAGGCCCGCGCTGAATCCCGCGCAGACTACTTCGCGCGAACCCCACCGAAGCGCCTCGATCAGTTCGCTCCCGCGCGCGCGTTACGCCTTCAAACTCGCCATGTCGATCACGAAGCGATACTTCACGTCGCTCTTCAGCATGCGCTCGTAGGCCGTGTTGATCTCGTCCATGCGGATCTTCTCGATGTCGCACACGATGTTGTGCTTGCCGCAGAAATCGAGCATCTCTTGCGTTTCGGCAATGCCGCCGATGCAGGAACCCGCGAGATTGCGGCGTGGGAGGATCAAGCTAAACGCCGCGATCTGTTGCGGGCTCGGCGGAACGCCGACCATGCACATCGTGCCGTCGAGTTTGATGAGCGCCATCAGCGCGTCGAGCGAGTGATCGGCCGACACGGTGTCGATGATCAGATCGAACGAACTCGCGTGTTTCACCATCTCGGCTTCGTCTTTCGAGATCACGACTTCATGCGCGCCAAGGCGGAGACCATCGGCGACCTTCGACGGCGACGTCGTGAAAAGCACGGTGTGTGCGCCGAGTGCGCGCGCGAACTTGACACCCATGTGTCCGAGTCCGCCGAGTCCAACGATGCCGACCTTCTTGCCAGGGCCCGCGTTCCAATGCTTGAGTGGCGACCACGTCGTGATGCCCGCGCAAAGAAGCGGTGCCGCGGCGGCTGGATCAAGGTTCGCGGGTACGCGCAGCGTGTACTTCTCATCGACAACGACGCGCTCGGAGTAGCCGCCGTACGTCATGCCGCCGAGGTGCTTGTCTTCGCCGTTGTAGGTGAAGATCGCGCCCGTCATGCAGTATTGCTCGAGGCCTTTCTTGCAGCAGTCGCACGTGCGGCACGAATCAACGAGGCAGCCAACCGACGCGAGGTCGCCGACTTTGAACTTCGTGACATTCGCGCCGACGCGCGTCACGCGGCCGAGGATTTCGTGGCCCGGCACGACGGGATACTGCGTGAAACCCCATTCATTGCGCGCGAAGTGGAGGTCGCTGTGGCAGACGCCGCAGAAGAGGATGTCGATTTCGACGTCGTTCGCGAGTGGCGCGCGGCGTTGAATCGCGTGCGGTGCAAGAGCGGACGAGGGCGACTGAGCGGCGTAGGCGCGCGCGGGTGAAGCGTGAGTGGACATCCCGCGAGTGTAATCGCAGGTGCGATGGCGATTTGTTAGGATTTTCGCGCGTGCGGCGGAAGCTCGGCACGAGTCTTCGATTGAACTGCGCAGTGAAATGCGCAGGGAAATGCGCAGGGAAAACGCGAAGCAAGCCGCGACACGCGATATTCATCGGGAGGAATGTGATGCAAGTGACGGCAAAAGAACGTGCGCTCATCATCGCGCGCGTCTGCGAGCGCCTGGCAACTGGGCAATCGCTCAAAGATGCGTGCGCGCTTGAAACCAAAGGCGCGACCACACTCAAGCCTTCGACGTTCATGTTGTGGGTGCGTCGGTATGGGCGCGATGGTGGCGCGAGCGCGGATCCGAGCGCGCATACAAGCGCGG
>JBJOHQ010000022.1:0-5314 GCA_046047595.1 Planctomycetota bacterium
CGCGGTGGAATCGATCGAGTTTGGAAAGGGAATGTTGCTCGCGAAACTCGCGCGACATCTCTCGGCTGTCGCAGGAACTGAGATCTCGCCGCAGGATTTCCGCAGAGAACTGTTACCTCTCCATCTTTCGATGTTGTTCGTCGTCGTTGATGCCGACGGGCGCGAACTTGGCGCAGGACGTGAACTTTCCACGCTTGTGCGGCAGTTTGCGGATCTCGGTCGCGATCGCCTGCGCGCATCGATTGATGTTGCCACCGATCCTGTTGCGCGCATGGAGCATGCGTCGCTCGATGCCATGCCAGAAGCCGGCGTGCCTCGCATCATTCGGTATTCCCGCGCAGGAATCTCACTTTCTGGATATCCCGCGCTTGTTGCGGAAGCCGCAGGAACGCGCGTGGCACTTCGTGTCCTTGATGTGGAAAGTGCGGCCGTGCGCACGCACGCAGGTGGAGTCTCGGTGCTTCTCGCGCGTGAGATCCGCGACGCGGTCGAGCATCATGTTGCGTATCACCCGCTCGCAGAGGAATTGTGCGCGTTGCTTGCGCGTGCTGGAATTGAGGACGCTGTCCAATTCGTCGCGCGATCGGTCGCGCGCATCGCCATCGGAGACGCGATGTCGGCACCGCGTGAACCTGCGGAACTTCTCGCGATTGCGCGGCACGCCGAGCGAACGCTCGCAGAGTCCGTTTCGTTTGTCGTGCGCACCATGCACGCGATGCTTGTCGCAACGGAAGAGATTCTGGCGCGCACGCGAGGAATCAAGCCGAATGCACAAGGCGGTCCGAAGGAGCAGATACTCGCGCGACTCGCTGAGGTCCTCGCGCGTGAAACAGGAGCGGCGTCGATCGCTGATCCGATCGCCACGCTTTCGCAGGGATTGGAAGCGATTGCGACTGCGGACCGTGACGAACTCGCACAGCGCGCGCGATTGGTCGCCATGTTGGTGGCGCGGCTCGAGCGCTTGCGCGAGATCGGGCCAGAGCGCGATCGCGCCATCGAAGATGAACTCGAGCCTTGGCGAGTCCGCGTGGAAGCAGCGCTGCGCTCGCGGACGCGTTCCTTGGCGGAACTGACAGCTCTCGCGCGCATGTACGAAGAAGTCGAAATCAGCCGTTTTGCGCCGAAAATGCCGCGGAATTTCCCCGCCAGTGAGAAGCGCCTCGCAGCAATGCTCGGTGATGACTGAATCGCGCGCGTGATTCAAGCCGCGGCGAAACGCGCGACTTTCGACGTCGTCGATCGGGAACGCCGATCACGAAAGTGCGTACGGCCGGAACTTCTCGAGTAGACCAAGTTCTTCCGAATGCAGCAGTCCGCGATTCGTTCCCAAGCGGCTTGCCGCTGGTGAATCAATGAGATTGCTCGAATCAGCGGGGGAGATTTGGAAGAGCACTTTCCAATCGAATTCGCGGAGTGCGTTGCGATCGAACGAACGCTGAAGACTCGCGAGCGTGTCGCACATCACGAGCACGTGGACGCCAGCGACAGGGCCTTCCCGGACGATCCCTGCGAGCAACTTGTCGGGCGACGGCGGCGCGTCACTTCCGCTGAATGAGAAATCATCCTCATTGCGGCGAAGAGTTCGGTATCGCTGCAATTGATGCACGACTAGGAATCGTCGTGAGCGGCCGAGTTTTTCTGCTTGGTTGTCAGCGCGATCCGTCACATCCTGCGCAATCTCCGCGAGCCGCGCCTCCACATCTCGATAGGCCACAAAGTTCGCGTTGATACCGCGATCTTGGGCAAATCGCTCGAGCATGCCGTATTCCGGCGCATCCGCGGGCGTTCCATCGAGGACATCAATCGTGGCATCGGGTGCTTCGAGATGAATCGAGAGCAGGAATGCAGCGGTCGTCGCGAGCGCTTGATCGTCGCGTGGACTGATCGACGCAACATTCGCGCCCGCGGCACGCGCGAGCCGCGCACACGTCGGATCTTTGATCGCCACGGCTTCGCCTGTCCAAATGCGCACGTTGCCGCGCGGATCTGGCTTCAAGTGCTTGCGTGTTCCGGGATGCAACGACATCGGCGCACGCGCATCGCCTTCGAAGACGATGCGGGGAAGTTCATCGAAGCGGCCCTGTGCGCGTCGCTCGCATTCACCGAGCCACACATCGCGCTTTTCATCGGGCAGGAACGCAACTTGGAACGGCGAATTGCCTTCAATGCGACCGCCCGCGTCGTTGTAGATCGCTTCGCCAGGTCGAGAAAGAAGTCGCGCGGCCAGATTCTCATCGGAGAGAATCAGTTGTGAATCAGCTTCACTGCACTGAAGCGCGATGCGCACGCCCATTTGGCCCATCGTGCTGCGCGCAAGCGAGTACGCGCCACCGAGTGTTTGCGAACCGAGCAGCGCGTGCATGCCGAACGCGCGACCTTGTCGAACGAGTCGGTCGAGCAACATCGACGCGCCTTGCGCGACGCGGTCATCGTCAAGGAAGAATTCTTGAAACTCGTCGATGACAAGCAAGATGCGCGGCATGCGAACATCAGCGCGAACACCGCGGAAACTCGCGATGTCTTGCACGCCTGCGTCGCGGAAGAGTTCGCCGCGACGAGAGAGTTCGGCGTCCAAGCCCTCGAGTACAGAAAGGCCGAACTCACGATCCGATTCGATGGCGACCGCGCGTGCGTGTGGAAGCGCGTGTTCGGCGTATGTCTTGAACTCGACGCCCTTCTTGAAGTCGACAAGCCAGAGTTCCACTTCGTCGGGCGAATACCACGTTGCAAGCCCAGTGATGATCGCATGCAAAAGCGTGGATTTACCCGAGCCTGTCTTTCCGGCGATGAGCGCGTGTTGGCTCGTTCCTTCGCCAAGCAAGAATTGCTGCAAGCGCGTGGCGCCCGCACGTCCAACCGGAACGCGTAGGTTTCGTGCACTCGAGAGCGACCAGAACGTGTCGGGCTTCGGCGCGATGGCATCGAAGGGGACCTCAACGCGCGCGGCCGTTTTGGCGTGACGCCCGATCCGCGTGAGCATCGGAATAAGTCGCTCGTCACCGGGCGCTGTGTCGAGCGTGAGTGGCAACGTAGCAAACGGCCCGGACGCGAGGCGAAACTGCGACTTGTTCTTCGAGTCGGGACGCACCACGATGCAGTTCGCGGTGAGTTCGTCGACCGAGATCCCATCCGGCAACGGCGCCTTCCCATCGCGCAACAGGATGACGTGCACGCCGCATCGCTGGCCGGCACGCAGAATCGAATTCAGGCGCGCAGCGGCTTGATCGCTGAAACTGGCGGGGAAATCGGCGCAGACCAAGAATCGATACGGCTCAGCAATTTCGCCAGCGGCATCGTTGTAGGCATCGATATCTTCAAACTCATTTCGCAGGTACTTCTGAATCACCGTTTCCATGTGCTCGGTGAGGTCAACCATGCGCTGCTCGATGGCGCGAGGATCGGTCCAGATGCGCTCGCCGACGAGCAACTCGAACTCATCGCCAAGATGCATGAACGCCGCAAAACTCTCGCCAAGTCCAACTGGATCAACAAAGGTGAATCGCACTTTCGAGGGCGGAATTGAGACGAGAATTCGCGCGAGGAGCGATTGAACTGCAGCAAGTGCTGTAGCCCGCGTTTCGGGCGTCGTTTCGAAAATGAGATTGCCCTGACGCGGAAAGCTCAGGGCCGCGGGAATCGCAAAGCGCTCAGGCATTTCAACGAAGAACGCGGGATCAGTCGGCAACCCGCCGGGCATCTGTGCGGGCGCAAGTTCAAAAGTTCCAAACCGAAACAGCGGCGCACGCTCGCGCACCAATCCACCCGTGGCGAAATCGAAGTTGCTCCAAGGGACATTCGTACGCATGTCCTCGCGCTCGACCGCTGCGAGGAGATCACGGCATTCCGCGGCAGTCTGGAGCCAATGTTGTCGCGCGCCAGCGAGGCGAGATTCCTCCTCAGCGGCAAGCGCGGCAAACTCCTGTTTCGCGCGCGCAAGTTCCGCTTCTTCAAGTGCGCTCGTACGCGACTCAATCGATTGCAAACTCTCTGAGAGTTGCGCCTTTGCTGCCGTCATGACGGCAACGCACTCACTGGTTGCTTTCTCGACGGCCGCCTGCGATGCAGCTTCGACCCGTGCAACGCGTCGCTTCAGTGCCAACGGAACTTCAGCGATTGGCCCGTCGAATTTCGCGTGCGCTTGGCGCTCTTCCTCAGCTTCGCGCGACTTCAACTGCGCGTGTGATTTCTCTCGCCGCTCCGCGTCTTCGCGTTCGGCACGAGTCTTCGCATGGACGATCGCGGCGAGATCCGCAGAAAATGGCGTCCAAACACGTCGCATTGCTTTGATCGCGATGCTTCGCAGGACAGCGAGCAGCACAAAGACGAAGAGTAATGCGCCGCCCGCGCTTGCACCCGCGACAATCGCCCAACGCTCTTCGTCAAAGAGCGTCGCAACCCCGCCGAGGACCCCAGCGCCGATGACAAGCGCAGTGGAGAGTAGGAATGGCGCGGCACCGCTCAGGAGCCGCGCGGCGCGCGTCGAGAGAATCGCATCGAGGTGATCGCGCGCTTTGGTGAGGAGCATGCGAATCTCCTCTTCCGGAGGCATCGCGCTCTCCGGCGTCGCATCTGAAGCCGATGGCGGCAGCGGCAGGCGACAGCTCTTCAGATACGCTCGGGCGCTTGCTTCGAGTTCAGCGGCTTGGTTTGTGTATTCAGCGAGTCGGCCGGTGAGCTCGCGTGTGCGCACGCGATCCGCTTCCTCGCCCGCCTCCCTCATGGCCTCACCCATCAGGAGTGCTTCTTCGAGTCCTCGCTGAAGTCGAGTCAGCTCCGACTGGAGCGATGTACGAAGTTCTTCGATTTTCTCTTTCCGCGTCGACTCGATTTCTTCGAGCGTTTGATCGCGCAGTGCCGTCGCGTCCGACTCAATCTGCGCAGCGCGCGTGTTGGCGGCGTCGGTGTCGTTCGTTCGCGTTTGTCGGAGAACCGCAAGCGCGCGATCGTGCGCGATGCGTGCGCGATCCCGCCGTCCACGCATGTCGGCGGTCACCTCATCGATGACTTGCTGCCGAGCAACAATCGCGTCGATGAGCGTGCCAGCACATTCCGAGAGACCAAGTCCGGGGTCGCCCGCGCCGCGCGCCTTTAACGTCGATGTCACGCCGCTGTCAAACGATGCGTGTGATGCGTGCAGATCATTCTCGGTCGCCCGTTCGCTCATAGTTCAGAGCGTACCACGAGCGCAGACGGCCGAAGAAGTCATGCAAACGAGTCACGCGAACGAGTCATACAAGCGAATCACGCGACGCAGCACCGGCTCTGAACGCTCGTCGCATTACCCGCGCTTCTTGCTGCCCCGTTCGCGCAGATG
>JBJOHQ010000023.1:0-2789 GCA_046047595.1 Planctomycetota bacterium
TCGGTTTGAAATCGCCGCACATGGCTCGCACGCGCGCTTGCGGCACGCAGCACTTTCACCGCGACCGGGCGCGGTGGTTCGAGCTGCTCGGCAGCGAACACCGTGCCGATACCGCCGCGACCAAGCACGCTCGTGAGCCGACAACCACCGACGAGTTCGCCTACGAGCGGCTCGCCGACATAGGGATCGTGGGATTCGTCATGTGAATTGTCATGTGAATTGTTGTGTGAGTTGTTCGCGGCATCGCCAGCCGCCGAGCCCGACGCCTGTTCGACGGGCGTGCTGGTGTCGGTTGGAAACTCGGGATCGGGCAGCGCCTCGAGCAACTCGCGGAGTTCGCGCGCGCGATCCTCGTGGCGGGCCGCGAGTCCGTCGAGGAAACGAGCGCGCTCGTCGGGTGTCATCGAAAGCGCCGCGTCGAGAAGATCGACAATCACATCGTACTTCGACGCCTGAGCCGTCGCCGCCGTTTCGTTTGGACGCGCAGCGTTGCGGCTTGACTCGCTCGCGGGGTTCCGCCGGTCATCTGCGCCATGAGGTTCGACGGCAGACATCACGCACCGCCTTTCTTGCGCGATGCTGCGTCGTTGTTGGTGCTGCGGTTGTCGTTGCGGCCGTCGTTGCGGCCGTCGTTGCGGTTGTCGTTGCGGTTGTCATCGTCACCGCCGGGCGCCTTCTCCCGCGTGAGGTCGCGAAATCGCTGCTTCAGCGAACGACGCAAAATCGCACGGCCCGCGTTCCAGCGCTTACTCACCGTGCGCGGCGCGATTCCGAGAATATTCGCGGTGTCTTCGAGGCTCAACGCTGCCATGTACCGGAGCCATACGACATTCGCGAGATCGGGCGCATCGTTTTGCAGCTTGTCGAGTTCATCAAAGAGCGCGGGTGTGACTTCTTGCAGCGCTCGATCGAAATCGGTGAGCGGCGCGAGGCTCGGGAGATCGCTCGCCACATCGGTCAGCGGCATGGTCGCCGCCCCGCCGCCCCGCTTCAGTCGATGCGTGGTGCGGTGCCAATCGATCAAAAACTGCGCCATCGCTCGGGCGAACGATCCGAAGAAGTGCGCGCGACTGTCCCAAGAAGGGTCGGTCGGAGACATGGATGTCGCGTCCTCGCCCCCGCCCGCGCCCGCGGCACGGTTTGCGAAGGTCTTCAGGAACGCCTCATGGATGATGGTCGTCGGGCTTGGCGTTGAGCGCTGCGGATATCCCGCGCGAATCCCCCGCGCCATCACGTGTAGTTCGTCGTACGCCGCGCGCCAAACCACGCGCAGCGATGCTTCATCACCGGCGCGCGCTTGAACAAGCAGCACGGTGAAATCTTTTTCCGTCGAACCTCTACTTTCCACCATGTCGGAAATGTAACGGCGCGAGCGTTTCCGCGAGAGATCTCATGGCACATCCGCGGTGTTTCGTTGACTTCTCGGGCGTCGGATTCGAGACGCCGAGCGTGGGCCGGACAGAATGCCGGCCGCAGGCGCTGCGATTTTCAATCGAATCGAAGAATCGACATGATTGAGGCGGAATCGGAAGGTTGGCGCGGTATCTTCGGCCTTTCGCAGTGTGCGCGTGTCTGCGGTTCGTTCGCCGCAGTGCGGCACGAGGGCGACCGCCATCACACCGCGTTGCGCGAGCATGTTGCTTGGCCGTCACGGCGTTTTGGTCGTCACGAAATCTGAGGAGTGCACGATGCAGTTGATCCACGGTGGCTTGGCGTTTGGTGTTCCTTCTGGTGTTCCGTCGAGTGTTCCCTCGAGTGTTCCTTCTGGCGTTCCGTCTGGCGTTCCATCGCCGCGCTTCGCGGCTTCGCGCGTGGCCGGACCGTGTGCGCTTGGTTCGCGCGGCCGCGCGATGGCTGCCGCTGCGACACTCGCGGGAGCGATCGGTGCCGCGGGTGCCGGGCTTGTCGCGGGCGACGCGCGCGCCGATGGCACGGTGGTGTGTTGGGGAGTTAACGACTACGGCCAATGCAATGTCCCCGCGGATCTTGGAAGCGTGAAGGCGCTCGGGCGTGGGAGTTACAACCCTTCCACGACTTTTGTGATCGGTTCGGGCCTGCAACTGCGCGGGTGGGGTTACTCACAAGGGTGCCCGATCGCGAGCTTTCCTCGCGCGAGTGGTCCGCTCGCGGGGGTTGCGGTGGCTAACAACTGGATCGACTACCACCGCGTCGACTTGAGTGCGGGTTCGCGCTGCGGAAGCCTGCCTGCGAGTGAAAGCGTCGTCGAGCTTGCGACGCAGTACGCATTCACCCTCGCCCGTCTCTCCGATGGCTCGCTGCGGTTCGGCGGAAACAACAATGAGGGAGTCGGCAACATCCCCTCCAACGCCGCACCCTCGCGCGCAATCGCCGCGGGCGATTCCATGGGCATGTCGCTCCGCGCCGACGGAACAGTCGTCTGTTGGGGAAGGAACTTTGAGGGCCAGTGCGTTGTCCCTGCCGACCTCGCCACGACGAGCGCGATCGCGGCGGGCGTCTACCACGCCATGGCTCTCGATGTCCACGGCGCGGTGCGGTGTTGGGGATACAACGCTCAAGGCCAGTGCAGTGTGCCCACCGATCTGCCGACAATCGTCGCAATCGCGGCGGGTGGGTATCACAGCGTTGCCCTCACGCAAGAGGGAACTGTCCGCTGCTGGGGAGACAACGGTTCGGGCCAATGCAATGTCCCCGCGGATCTTGGAAGCGTGAAAGCGCTCGGGCGTGGGAGTTACAACTATCCCACGACTTTTGTGATCGGTTCGGGCCTGCAACTGCGCGGATGGGGTGACTCACAAGGGTGCCCGATC
>JBJOHQ010000024.1:0-5407 GCA_046047595.1 Planctomycetota bacterium
TGAGATCTGCATCCATCACCGCGCTCAATCGGTGTGCGACGATGATCTTGGTTTGCGCCGACTTTCGAGCGCGCAATGCCGACAAAATCGATGTCTCGGTATCTGCATCCACGGCGCTCAATGCGTCATCGAGAATCAACAACCGCGGCTCCGCGACCAACGCACGCGCAATCGCAACGCGTTGGCGTTGACCGCCCGAAAGTGTCATGCCCTTTTCGCCGACGACGGTGTCGTAGCCTTCGGGGAACGCGAGAATCGTCTCATGGACGCACGCGATCGACGTACTCAATTCGACGCTCTCGTCGTGCGCAGCGGCGGCAAGCGCACCCGCGCGAATATTCTCGCGCAATTTCTTTGAGTAGAGAAACGGCTGCTGCAGCACGGTTCCCACGACACTGCGAATGGACGCGCGCGGCACATCCGCGAGTGGTCGTCCGTCCACTTCAATCACTCCCGCATTGGGCTCATGAAAGCGCAGCAAGAGTTGCACGATGGTCGTTTTTCCCGCGCCTGATGGCCCAACGAGGCCGAGCGTTTGGCCAGGCTTGAGATCAAACGTGATTCCATCGAGAACGACGGGGCCACCGCGATAGGCAAAGCGCACGTCGTTGAATCGAATCGCGAGACCTTGCGCGGATGGCGCGAGCGGCTTTGCGCACTCAGCACGAGGGTCGAGATCGCGCTCTTCTTCTTTCGCAAGAATTTCCTCTAAGCGCGACACTGCGGCCAATGCTTTGCCGGCCTCGACCACCATGCGGCCAAGCATGCGCACCGGCCAGATGAACATCGCAACAACCGTGAGGAAGTAGAAGTACGCGCCAAGTTCAAGCGATCCGCGCGAGAGAAGCCACGCGCCCAAACCAACGACGACAACTTGCTGCAAAAAGCAGATCAGATCGGACTTCGCCCAGAAAGCTGCAAACAACTGAAAGAGTCGCGCGTCGGCGTCGCGAAAGGCGCCTGAACTCACGGCAAAACGTGCATTTTCGTGCGCCGCACGGCCAAACGCGCGCACCGTACGAATGCCCGTGAGATTCTCAGTGACATTCGTCGTCATCGCGCCTTCTGCCGCTTCCTTCGCCGCGAACGACGGCGCCATCCGGCGGAAGTGAACCGCAGTAAATGCAAGCATGGCTGGCACACAGACAATCGACGCAAGTGCCATGCGCCAATCGAGAAAGAGCATGATCGGCAATGGCACGACGAGCATGAGCACCGCGCGTCCGATTTCAGGTGCTTGATTGGCGCAGAACGTGCGCGTCGTTTCGATGTCCGACGTGCAACGCTGCACGATGTCGCCAGAGGGCAACGCATCGAGCGTGGCTGGCGGAAGTCGCTGCACGTGGTCGTACATGCGATCGCGCAATCGGCGCGCGATACGCTCTGCAGCACCAGCTGCAAAACGGGTCTTGAGATGAATCGCGACACCCGAGATGATTGTGATACCGATCAGCGCGACGGCTGGAATCCACAGTGCTGTACGCACGCGATCGATACCGCCGAGCGCGTCGATCACCGCGTGCGAGATGCCCGACGCATTGTCGGGATTGCCAACGACCGTATCGAAGACCGATTGCGGCACGAGTGGCGCGATATAGAGCGCGACCGCTGAGACAACAAGCGCACCCGTCGCGAGGGCGAAGCTCGCATGCTCACCCCGCGAGAACTTCCAAATCGCGGCGAAACCCGCGCGCACCGATGGTTGCGCTGGCGGCGATGGAACTTCTTCGCTCTTCGCTTCGGAGTTGTCGCTGTCGTTACTCATAAAGGGGGCGAGTCTACGCGCGACAACAGGTTTCGTGGTTACCGATCGATCATCCTGCGATATCCGCGGAAGACCACCACGATGTCGCCGCGCTCTCGCGGTCGCGGCATCACGACGAACCCCGACGCGCTTCGTCGCGCTTCAACGCTTCCAGTTGGCCAACCCCCGCACGCGGAACCGACGCAGGATCGACACGACCCGACCAAACGCGTAGGCGCCCACGATTCGAAAGCACCGCGACTTCGTCACGCGTGGGGTTGAAACCTACTGCGAGCGCGATGCCCGCCGGGAGGTCTAGTCGCATCAAGTCTTCGATGCCTCGAAGGGGACGTTGAAACTCCGCACTTTCGTCGAGCTTGATCGACAGTACACGGAGTAAACCATCGCGTGCCGCGAGGAGAAAGCGATCGTCGCTCGGAAGCGCGCTGATGATTCCACCATTGCGCGCGACGTTGGTTGCGGCGATCGGCTGCCCCTCGCGGAATGCGTGCATCGCACCTGTCACTCCGACACCGAGAAATCTCTCGGGCGACGCAGAGACGAAGCTCTCAACTTCGACACATTCCGGACTGAACACGCGAAGCTCTCGCCCATCACGCAACGACAACACCGGAATATGACACAGCGAATCGACGGAAAACGGCACGAGCGCTTGACCATCATCGATGAATGCGACGCCAGAAACCCGCTGACGCTCAGTGCCTGAGGTTCCGACTGGAAGCGCGCTCCGCCATCGCTCTTCACCGCTCGCAGCCTCAAGCACAACGCATGTTCGCTCTCGTGTTCCGCAGGCCACCGATGTTTGATCGGGCGAGATTTCAAGCGCAGTGATGCCCGCACTGAACACTGGCGTTCGCCACCGCTCGACGATGCTGCCGTCACTTGTTCGATCGAAACGTACGACGACACCCGTCGACATGCCAATGTAGAACGATTCGACCGCACCGATGTCGTTCCCCGCGGCGAGAGCGACATGTCGTAGGAGGCGTGCATCAACACCAACAGTGCCGATCGGGTCCACCACGCCGTCGTCGGTGTGCAGTGCGCCGAGTTGCCCATCGATATCGACGAGATAGATCTTGCCTTCGTTCATCTCGGCGCACGCCGCAAGAACATCGCGCCCGATGTCGAAGTCGCGCGTACCGCCTGGATTCCCGATGCGATAGCCACCGAGCCATTCCATCACGTCACGATCACTTGTCGGATCGGGAACCGGCACAATCACGCGCCCAACGATGCGCGAATCATCGGGCGAATAATCGATTCCCCAAACGTGACCAAGTGTTCCGCCGACAAACTCGCGGATTTCGAGTGTGTTCGCATCAATGACGCGAATCGTGTTCGCCCAACTGCTCGCCGCGACCGTTTCACCGCCACGCGCAAAAGCGATTTCAAAAACAGCGCCGCCCGCGAGTTCGCCGCGCCGTTCCATCGCGCCGTCGCGTCCGTTCAGTCGAACGATCTCTGGATCGCGCGAAACCGCAACGACTGCACTTCCATCGTCTGCAACCGCAATCGTGCGCGGTCGACGGAAAACGTCCTTCGTGCGCCAACGCTCCGTGATGACGCCTTGCACAGCATCGATTTCGTACATCACGATCGTTCCGTCGGCAAGTTGCACGGCCGCATGGCGTGCGCCGCGCGCGATGCTCACATGGAGCGGACTTCCGTTGAACGCGACGCGCGACGACGGCGTTGTCGCATCCTTCGGAAAGAACATGATCGAGCCATAGTCCGCGACAACCGTCGCACCATCAGCATCAGCGCACCATGGTCCACCACCGCTGATTTCTCGCCACGTTCCGCGATCACGATCAAGCTCCATCAATTTGCCCGAACCAAGCGGAGCAAGCACGCGCCGGCCGTTGGCGGAAATCGCCATGTTTGGAAAGTACTTGTTCGCGAAGTCGCCGAAATCGGCCCGCAAATCGTGGATTTCGTACGGCTCTGGATTCTTCGGATCGACGATCACCACGAAGCCACTCGTGACGCCGCACGCAACTTCGCCTGTTTCGCCGGCAACGGCGAGGTGCAAAATCTCGCTGTAAAGCGGTGCATACAACTCATGTCGAGCGATCGACGCCATGAGATGACGAGCTTCCCAGTTGCGATCTTCCATGCGCACGCGATCAAGAAGTCTCGCTGCTTCCGCTGGATCACTTTCGCGAAGCGCCGCGGTCGCCGACCGCAAATTCGCAAGTGACGCGAGTCGTTCCGAACGCTTCGACGCGCGCTCCGAATCGATGGCAGCGTTCCACGCAACAACCGCGGCCACAAGTGATGCGACGAAGGCAAACACCGCCAGCGAAGCGAGCGCTTTGTTCTTACGAACGACACGCGCGATCGACTCCACGCGCGTCATAGGCTCAGCGACCACGGGTTCGTCCGCGAGGAATCGTCGCAGATCGTCGGCCAACTCAGACGCTGTGCCATAGCGCGACGCAGGGTTCCTCGCGATCGCGCGTCGGATGATCGCATCGAGCGGACGCGGCACATGTGCATCCACCAATCGAGGCGCGACCGGTTGCGCATCACGCACACGCTGCGCGATGGCTTGGAAACTCAGTCCGCGTGTTTCGTATGGAAGACGACCGGTTGTGAGTTCGTAGAGAATCAGCCCAAGCGCGTAAACATCGGCACGCGAGTCAATCGCTTGATGATCGCGCGAGAATTGCTCAGGACTCATGTATTGCGGTGTCCCAACAACGCCCTGCTCGAGTGACTCGCGCGAGAGCGGCGCGACAGGTTGATCTGCTCGTTCGAGAGAACGCGCGATGCCGTAATCGATCACGCGAACGCGACCATCGGCGCCGATCAAGAGATTGCTCGGCTTTAAATCAAGGTGCGCGATACCAGCACGATGTCCAGCACCAACCGCGTCACATGCTTCGGCAAACTTCGCCAACACGAGTTCGCGCGACGGGCTCGTTTCCTGCATCCATCGAGTGATTGCGCGACCATCCTCGACGAGTTCCATCGCGAAGTACGGCCGCTCGGTGGCATCCGCTGTACGCATGATGCCTGCGGCAATGACGCGCGCGATGTTCGGGTGATCGAGGCGTGCGAGGAAGTTCGATTCCTGCAGAAAGCGACGCGCAGTACTTGGGCGCGCGCTTGTTGCGCGAAGCACTTTGAGTGCGACCAGACGTTGCGGCCTTTCTTGCTCGGCTTCAAAGACGGTTCCCATGCCGCCCGAACCGATGACCGCACGGATCGTGAAGCCGTCGACCGAAACGCCAAGGCACGAATTTGCATCGAAGGCAATCGACCGTTCCGACGACGACGCGATGTGCACGGTGTCACCATCGAAGGCGAGAAGTGACCGGACTTCGGCGCGTACCGCTTCCGTGACCGGCGCCGCCGCGAGCTGCGCTTCGCGCTCTTCGGGTGGAAGTCCGCGCACGACATCGAAGAGATCTTCGATCGCCTGTTGACGGGCGCTTGGTGCGCCGTCCGCCGAGTTGTTCATGGCCGATCCTCTCATTCCCTGTTTGTCGTTTGCGCCGAGCCGAACGGTCGCGAACCTCCGACCGCGCTTGTTTTGCCGAGAACAAGCACACGTCCGTTTGTACATCCGATCACGAGTTGCTCCCCGTCGCTCGTGAATCGGAGATCGCCGACCGTAGCGGGCAGCGGGATACG